>JALHEL010000098.1 GCA_022837205.1 Leptolinea sp. | reverse complement strand
GGTGTTTACGCTCATTGGTTCCCGATGCAAGGAGCTTACGATGCCGAATTAATGCCCAGCGCAACCTTAACTTTTTATTGGTCGCTGTTCCGTCATTGGCAACTTCCGTTTCTGGCGACGTGTCTGGTGATGATCGGAGGACAAGCCATCGGTATGCGATCAATGTCGCTCTATGAATTAAATGCCGATTATGTCCTTTACGCAAAGTTATTGGGCATTCCGGAAAATAAGATTACCAAATATGTCTTTAAAAATGCCGTATTACCGCAAATAACCGGATTGGCTTTATCTCTGGGAACAATGATCAGCGGCGCTCTTATCACGGAAATAGTTTTCAGTTACCCGGGAATCGGTACGCAATTGGTGAATGCCATTCATAATGTGGACTACACATTGATTTCGGGGTGTACGCTGTTCATTTCCATTACAGCCTTAATTGCGAATTTTACGATTGAAATTATTTACGGATTAATTGATCCGAGGATTCGGGCGATACAAATGGAAGAGGAATAATTATGAATCTGAAAATCATGTTCCGTTCCGGTCGTTTTGTTACAGGGTTGATTTTTGTATTGATTGTCCTCGGTTATGCGATTTTTTATCCCATAATCAACCCGACGAATCCCAAACAAGATCGCATTCCCAATCCGCTGTACGTGGAAACCGAAAAGCTGCGTGCCTATCTGGAAGCGGAAGAATATGAAAAGGCAAATCAGGAAATCGAAAGACTGTCTGAAATCGAAGACGAATCACTGCAAAAGATTTTGGCTGAGGTCAAAAGCGCATTGGAAAGCGGACATATTAAAAAAGCCCTTTCCGGGGCTAAGCAAATAAAGAAGACTCACCCTTTATATAAAGAATTTGAAACATTACGAATAACTCTCGGTTTTGACAGTTCCATCCCGGCTGATGAAGAAGCCGCCAGAGCTGAACTGCAAAAGCTCACCGCTCATCACCAATCGGTTTTGGCTGTGGCAGAGCTTCTGAAATCCGGAGATGTCAGCGGCATTGAGGCTTATACAAAAGAGGATCAAACATTGGCGCAGGAAATTCAACCGATTTTGGAATCCGATCCTTCCACATGGGCGGAATCAGCCGAGACGCTGGTAAAAAAACATGAGGAAACATACAAATGGGTCCTGGAAATCCAAAAAAGATTGGATACCTTCAGTAATGAAGAACCGTTGAAAGCATTAGCGGGAATTCAAAAAACACTGTTGGTTCCCAAAAACAGTCCCCCGAGTAAAACTTTCCCTTTAGGGACCGATTCTTTTTCACGAAATATTATCGTTGAGATGGCATACGGCGCTCGGTTATCCCTTGAAATCGGATTCAGCGCCGGAGTGGTCGCGACTCTGATTGGGTTGGTTCTCGGTTTGTACGCCGGGTTTAAAGGCGGGCTGCCTGATAACATCATCACCATGTTGACAAATACATTCATCGTGATTCCATCCATGGTTATTATGATTTTAGTCTCCGTGGCATTGGGGCAAGTTCGATCATGGTGGGTGACCAGTTTAATTATCAGCCTGACAGCTTGGCCTTGGACCGCTCGAGCGGTCCGCGCTCAAACCACTTCCTTGCGAAATCGAGATCATGTCAATATGGCTCGCATCACCGGTTACGGGACTTTTCATATCATTCTGACCGAAATTATGCCTTACCTCGCCTCTTATATTGTCATGGCGTTCATTCTTCAAGTCGCTTCCGGGATCATGACCGAAGCGACCATTGCCATTCTGGGAATCGGTGACCCGACCGCTATTTCTTTGGGACGGATGATCAACTGGGCACTTCAATACGAATCCGTTCGATCCGGAAGATGGTGGGAATTCGTACCGGTAGCCTTATGTATCACCTTGGTTACCTTCGGCCTTTATCTGATGAACAGTGGTATGGATGAAGTTTTCAATCCGAAGATCAGGAGCTGATGCCATGGCTACAAAAACATTAATCGTAAAGAATCTGAAGACCTACTATAAAACCCGGCTGAAGGAAAAAGTTTGCGCCGTCGACGACATCAGCCTTGAATTGGAAGAGGGGCGCGTTCTGGGCATCGCTGGTGAATCCGGCTGCGGAAAATCCACTCTTGCACTCAGCCTGATGGGGTTTTATTTTCCGCCTTTAAATTTTAAGAGCGGAACGATCGAAGTGGAAGGTGTGGATATCATGAAACTGCCCTATGAGAAACTAAGGACAGATTATCTCGGTACCAAAATAGCCTATATCCCGCAAGCCGCCATGAATGCGCTGAACCCGACGTTGCGCATCAGCAGTTTTGTTCTTGATGTTCTACGCGAACACCGGCCGGACCTGACAAAAGAGCAAATGCTGAACTTGGCAAGAGAAAAATTCGAATTCCTTCATTTACCGGAACGTGTCTTGAGTGCGTACCCCAATGAGCTATCGGGTGGAATGAAGCAACGAACCGTCATCGCATTGTCCAGCATGTTGAATCCGAAAGTTTTGATAGCGGACGAACCGTCTTCCGCTTTGGATGTCACCAGCCAGAAAATCGTTATCGCAATGCTGAAGAAGATGATGGATGATCAATTTGTCAAATCAATGATCTTTATTACACACGAACTGCCGCTTTTGAGGCATGTCGCAGATGATATCGTCATTATGTATGCGGGGGAGTTTGTGGAAAAAGGCACAGCCGAAGAGGTTATTTTTGACCCGATTCATCCCTATTCCCATGCATTGATGGCATCCATCATCGTTCCGGAAGAGGAAATGAAATCCAAAAAGCTGTGTGCCATTCCGGGCGCTCCCCCGAACCTGAAAAACGTCCCTCCGGGTTGTCGTTTCGCCGACCGATGTTCATTTGCCGAAGAGCGTTGCAAAAAGGAATTTGAAAGAATTCCATTAATTCATTTCGGAAACGGACGTTATTCCCGTTGTATTTTCAGCGAATCCGAGCTGAGAGAAAAATATGCAAAAAAAGCTGCAAAACAGCATTCGGAGAATGATTATGAATGAGATATTTTCCGATCAAACGTTATTGGAAACTAAAAAAGTGTGCAAGACCTTTGGATCGGGGAAAAATGCCGTTAATGCGGTCATTGACGTCGATTTCCAAATTCATCAGGGCGAAATAATCTCTATCGTCGGTACTTCCGGCTCCGGGAAAACCACGCTGGCGAAAATTTTACTGGGACTGTTGAAAGAAACCAGTGGAGAAATCCTGTATAAAGGGAAACCGCGGCTGCTGAAAAATCAGAAAGAACGACGTGCATATTGGCAAAATATTCAGGCGATTTTCCAAGATCCATTTTCTACCTTCAACCAGTTTTTCCGGGTCGATAAAATTTTGAATGACTGTCTGAAATTGCAGGGATTGGAGCACATTTCTCAAAAAGAAAAAACGGAAAAAATGCAGGATGCCTGCAAATTCGTTAATCTGAAATATGAGGAACTTTATAATAAATATCCGTTCGAACTTTCCGGCGGGCAAATGCAACGGCTGATGATTGCCCGAATATTTATGGTAAAGCCCAATATCCTGATCGCCGATGAGCCGACTTCGATGATCGATGCTTGTTCCCGTTCCACCATCTTGGATATGCTGATGAAATTGCGGGAAGAAGAAGGCATGACCATCCTGTTTATAACTCATGATTTGGGCCTGGCATATTATTTGAGTGATACCATCTATATTATGGAATCAGGCCGGATTGTCGAAAAAGGTCCCGCCGAAGACGTTATTTTGCATCCGCAGGACAGCTATACAAAGCAGTTGGTTTCAGATGTTCCCAAGTTACATGAAGAGTGGGTCCTCAGCTACTGAGAGCCCACTTTCCTTCTTTTCCCTTTGAAATAATTTACAAGGCCGGATTCAGAGCGGCTTCCTGAATTGTTTGAGCCACCATTTTCAGATTTTCGACCGGTGTATTTTTGGGTACTTCACAACCTGCGGCGATAAAAGTGTTCGGCCTTGCCACCTGAATACAGGCATTTACGGCATCACGGACTGTTTCGGGCGTTCCGTTCAGCATAACAGAAACCGGATCAAAATTTCCGCAGGCAGAAGCTTGATCGCCAAAAGTATCCACCGCCGTTTTAAAATCAACCATCCAATCCGCATCAATCATATCGGCACCCGTTTGCGGCAAATCGGACAGAAAGTGGGAAGTATTCCCGCAAATATGCAATTTTGCTTTCGCACCTTTCCGGTGAATCGCCTCAATAATCCGTTTTTCATACGGCATCGCCCATTTTCGATACATTCGCGGACTGATCAGAGAGGCTGCGGCATCCCCGATACCAATGAAATCTGCCCCCGCATCGATCTGTGCCTCGGCGAAAAGGATCGCTTGCCGGGTGCAAAATTCAAGCAATTCTTCGGTAAATTCCGGATCATCAACCACGGCAATCATCATATTATTGACCGAATCCAAATCACAGGCTTCGGCAAAAGCGCCTTCAACCCATCCCATTACCGGATAATCCTTCCCCGCTTTTTCCTTGTAAAGAGAAACAGCAGCTAATCGATCGGACATTCTGCGCCCGTCTTCCGGTTTGACGATTTTTAATTTTGCCAGATCGGCCGAGCAACTGACGAAAGGAACCGTCGGATGCGGAACATCATCAACCGGAAACGCGATTGCGGCTCCCAAATCGGATGCTTCCCTTACCGGATCGGATATTGCGGAGAGCAAATCGATTTTAAAATCTTCGCAACAACGAATATTTCCTTCAACTAAAAGACGATAGTCTTGCACAAATTGATCATAGGGAACATGAATATATTTTGCGGCAAAAGTCATCAAAATACACAAATTCGGAATCCGATCCACCGGCTTGCCGGCCAGTCGATTCATCACCCGCTCATAACAGTTCATAAGATTTTCCTCCCTTGCTTATCATACACATCCATGGAAAAATTTACAATCGAACATAAAAACATATCAAAAACAGATCCTTTTAAGACTTTCCCGATTGAATTGATCGGGAACTGTTACATTCGATATTCGATCGGAAAAGAATAAGGAGGGGATTTCACCCCTCCTTCAAACCTGATCACAACATTCTTTATGCTTTCCTTAATCCGACCTTGACTGTTTGTCCGTCGAAAGAATCTTCAACCGACGCCCAATCCGCGGGAACCGGACCTTCTTTTAATGACACGGCCAGCGTTTCATTTGAAATATAATCCGCATTTTCCCGAATGGCTTCCGCCAGTTCACTGCTGGCCTCATAGACTACATCGATTCGATCGGAAATATCCAAATCAGCCGTCTTACGCAGATCCTGAACGCGGCGTACAAATTCTCTCGATAACCCTTCTCGTTCCAGCTCGGGGGTTAAAGTCGTCACCAACGCAGCGATATTTGACCCTTCCGATGCAACGACAAAGCCTTCGTGAGCGACGGCTCGAACTTCCACTTCTTCGGGAAGAATTTCATAAGTCTTGCCGTCCACTTCCACCTGTATTGATTTTCCTTCCAGCAACTGGCGACCGGTCGTCATCGAATCCATTTCCAAAATTTTCTTTCGGATGGCGGGGAATAAACTACCGTACTTCTGTCCCAGTTGTTTCGGCTGCGGATTTAATGTAAATTCCATCGCCTCGGATGCGGCATCCAGCAAGCGGACTTTTTTAACATTCAACTCGTCTTTCAGCACATCGGCATATTTTTCAACTACGGCTTGATTTTCCGCCACACCCAATGAAAAAGCACATTCACTTAATGGCTGGCGCACTTTCCGATTGGCTTTGTTTCTGGCGGAATGACCCAATGATGCAAGATTAATGACCAGCTCCATTTCATGATTTAATGGCTCATCGATGAATGTTTCGTCCACTTTCGGCCAATCAGCCATATGAACGGATTCCATCGCATTCGGATCCACAGAACATACTAAATTTCGATAGAGTTCATCGGCTATAAACGGCATGGCGGGGGCGATCAACTTTGCCACGGTAACCAAAGCCGTATAAAGCGTATAATAAGCGGCATTTTTGTCCGCATCCTCACCGCTCTTCCAGAATCTTCTACGTGAACGACGCAAGTACCAGTTGGAAAGACGATCGACAAATGTTTGAATCGGTCGGGTCGCGGCATTGACGTCATAGTTCTCATAAGCAGCGGTAATTTCTTTTACCAATGCATTCAAGGCAGATAACAACCATTTATCCAGATCGTTGAACTCAAGATTCTGTCCCTCTTCCGGCTTCCATTGATCCAAATTGGCATACAACACAAAAAATGAATAGGTATTCCACAACTGAAGCGTAAAGGTCCGTAAGACTTCATTGACCAGATTGGAAGAAAAACGTCGTTCCTGACCGGCGGGGCTGGATGTAAACAAATACCACCGCATGGCATCAACGCCGTTATCTTTGATAACATCCCACGGAGAAACAACATTTCCGATATGTTTGGACATTTTATGCCCGTTCTCATCCAGAATCAGTCCGATACAGATCACGTTCTTGAAACATTCCTGATCCATATAAAGGGTACTGATGGCATGCAACGAATAAAACCAACCGCGCGTCTGATCAATCGCCTCGCTGATGAAATCGGCCGGGAACTGCTTCCTGAAAATCTCATGATTCTTATTCGGGTAACCCCATTGTGCATAGGGCATCGCTCCCGAATCAAACCAAACATCAATCAATTCA
>JALHEL010000547.1 GCA_022837205.1 Leptolinea sp. | reverse complement strand
CCACATTTTCATCGCAAGGGCACCGTCCCCTACAGAAACAAAAACATTGGTTCGGGACGTCAGGATTATCGGGACGTCAGAATTATCGGGACGTCGAGGACGCCGTCCCCTACATTTTGCTTCGCAAGGACACCGTCCCCTACATTTTGCTTATCGGAATGCCGAGGATTATCGGGACGTCGAGGACGCCGTCCCCTACATTTTGCTTATCGGAATGCCGAGAATTATCGGGACGTCGAGGACGCCGTCCCCTACAATTCGCTTATCGAAATGCCGGGGATTATCGGGACGTCAGCACCTCGTCACCTCGGCGTGCTTCGCAAGGACGCCGTCCCCTACAATTCCGTCGCGCCTGCCGAACAAATTCCGTATAGCGGAATAATTACATTCCGATTTATTTCTTTATCTGAAATCTAATCTTTTTAATAGAAAACAATAAATAATTCAAATTCCACACGAAAACAGCCTTGCAATAAACAAAAATCTCATAAAAGAATCGGATTTCATGAAATATGGATATCGATGACAAATTAATCAGGTTTCTTAATCCAATTTGCAAATGTTATCCCAAAAAATAAATTATCACTCAATTATGAAATCTTCATTGATCTGATAAATATTGATTGAAATAGCTATTGACATCCTTTTCTCTTTCAATTAAAATAGCCCCGTCGTTAAATACTCGAAAAAGCAATTTTCCGTTTTTATAATAGTACCTTTATGGTAACAGAATCAGATTCTGATTCATGCTTATCAAAACAATTGAGGGAGTGTTCTATGAAAAAAAGTATTTTGTTGGGTTTAATTTTGTCTTTATTGATTGTCCTTCCTGTTTTTGCGCAGGACCCGATTAAAATCGGGGTTTACGCTCCGTTGTCCGGAGATTCTGCGATGGTCGGGCAAACCCTTGTCGAAGGCGTTCAGCTTGCCACCAAACAAATCAACGAAGCCGGCGGAATCGACGGCAGACCGATTGAATTGATTATCGAAGATGACGAGCAGTCACCGAAAGTCGCCGTTTCGGCGGTTAACAAGCTGGTTTATAAGGATAAAGTCACCGGCGTTATCGGAACCGTCAACAGTTCCTGCACGTTAGCATCCATGGAAGTGACTTGGGAAGCCGAAGTCCCGCATATTACCCCGATTTCTTCCGG
>JALHEL010000097.1:7388-10536 GCA_022837205.1 Leptolinea sp. | reverse complement strand
AAAGTAATAAATCACATATCCGTCCGCAATCGAAGCCATCCAGAGCAGGAAAAAATAAACGGTTCTCATGAGGAGGGATGATTTGTTTTCGGCTGCCAGAATGCCGAACAGCCATGTTAATATCAATATATAAAGAATCGCGATTCCATGCATCCCCAAAGTCATTAAAGGATGGCGGAGTGCCTTCGGAACAAACAAAATGGGTATCAGAAAAAGTCCGGTGTACTTTTGCCGTTGGGGAGGCTGATTTCGGCTTAAGATCAAGAAGCAAAACAAAACGATCAGCGCATAAGAAAGAGGCCCGATCAGATAAAGCACCGCTTTTTGGCTCAGAAAAAGTCGGAAGAAGGCAGCCCATAAGATATCGCCGGTCAATGCGGTGAAGAAGCCGCCGTTCCAGTTCTTTAATAAAGGATTTCCGTTTAGCATGTCTTCGGCTGAATGAAGAAAATATACGTTATCTGAATTGACCGGGAATGAAAAACTATAAAAATAAATATAATATCCGATTAATAAACATAAAAAGGTCAAACCGGAAATCAAAATGTGCTTTTTCGTTTGAAAAAATTCTTTCATGGATCTAAGTATATTCGATCCGGTTCATTCCGTTTTCGAACAGCGACAGGCAACTATGTCTGACCGATTGAAATATCCGCTATAATTCAAAAAGGGGACAGGGAGGGTAATCAATGAAAAAAGCACTTATTACGGGAATAACAGGGCAGGACGGTTCCTATTTAGCCGAATTCCTGTTGGAAAAAGGGTATGAAGTACATGGGATCGTCCGCAGAGCAAGTACTTTTAATACACGCCGGATCGACCATCTTTATAACCTGTCGCAGGCTGCCGAGGATCCGATTCCGCTTTTCTTACACTACGGCGATATGTCAGCCTCCGAATCTTTATTAGATATTATTTACAATGTATCACCGGATGAAATATACAATTTGGCGGCACAAAGCCAAGTTCGCGTCAGTTTTGATATGCCCGAATATACGGGGGATACAACGGGTCTCGGGACGATTCGCATTCTCGAAGCCATGCGGAAAACAAACTCCAAAGCACGTTTTTACCAAGCATCCACCAGTGAACTTTACGGTAAAGCGGCTCCTCCGCAAAACGAAGAAACGCCGTTTGAGCCGCAAAGTCCTTATGCGGCAGCCAAACTTTATGCTTACTGGATCACTCGCAATTATCGGGACGGTTACGGGATGTTCGCCTGTAACGGTATTCTCTTCAATCATGAATCTCCACGCAGAGGAGAAACCTTTGTGACTCGTAAAATAACCCGGGCAGTTGCCATGATTATGGCCGGTTTGCAGCGATCACTTTATCTCGGAAATTTGGATTCGAAACGTGATTGGGGATATGCTCCGGAGTATGTCGAAGCAATGTGGAAGATTTTGCAGCAGGATAAGGCCGATGACTTTGTTTTAGGGACCGGCGAGGCACACACAGTACGTGAGTTTCTGGATGAAGCTTTCGGTTATGTCGGGTTGGATTGGAATCAATATGTGAAAATCGATTCCCGCTATTTCCGCCCGACTGAAGTGGACTATTTGTTGGCGGATGCATCCAAAGCGAAACGAGTTCTGAACTGGGAACCGAATATTAAATTTCACGAATTGGTCAGAATTATGGTGGATGCGGATTTGGAAGCATTGGGATTGGAATCTCCCGGTGAAGGAAGAAAAATTCTCAATAAGAAATTCGGAAACTGGCACCGTTGGGAAGACCAGGTGATCAGTATGGAACGCTGAGCCATGAGCATATATCTTTTGGATGGCCATGCGCTTGCTTACCGGGCTTATTTCGCATTAACTGCCGGATCGGGGGCGGACCGTTGGAGAACCAGTAAAGGGGAACCGGTGGCGGGAATCTACGGATTTGCCAGTATCCTGATGCGGTTGCTGGATAAGGAAAAACCGGCTCATATTGCCATTGCCTTTGATACGGGAAAAACTTTCCGAAACGATTTATATGCGGGATATAAAGCGACCCGGGCAAAAATGCCGGATGATTTGCGTCCGCAAATTGACCGTATTCGGGAATTAACGGATATTTTTGGGTTTCCTCGGCTCGAAATGGAAGGTTACGAAGCCGACGATGTGCTCGGGAGTACAGCACAAATCGCGGTTAAAGACGGCTACGATGTAAAAATCGTCACCGGCGATAAAGATTTGCTGCAATTGGTAACGGATAAAATTCTGGTGGAATTATCCGGAAACAAACTTTCCGAAACAAAAGAATATGATGTGCAGACGGTAAAACAGTATTTGGGAATTTTGCCGGAACAAGTTGTCGACTATAAAGCCCTTGTCGGCGATCCGTCGGACAATTATCCGGGCGTACCCGGGATCGGTCCAAAAACAGCGGTAACTTTGCTGAATCAATACGGAACATTGGATTCGATTTATGAACATTTATCCGAAATCAAAGAATCGATCGCTCAAAAGCTGAAAGCAAATAAAGAAAGTGCCTATTTAAGCCGAGAATTGGCAAAAATCCGGACGGATTTATCGTTGGATATTAATCTGGCATTGGGGGCAACGGATCGGATTGATTTTCCTGCGGTTGAAAAGTTCTTTAAAGAACTCGAATTCAAATCGCTGATTCCGAAATTAAGAACGCTTGCTCCCACTTTTCAACCGATACAAGACCAATTATCCTTGTTCGGACTTTCGAATGCAGACGATGAACAACCCGAATATGCCCATGAAGCCCGTTGCCATATCATCGATTCGGAGCAGGATTTGATCCGAATGATTGAAAAAATCTCACAGGCAAATTCCTTGAGTTTGGATACTGAAACGACGGGGACCGATCCGATGGATTGCCATTTGGTGGGGATTTCGCTTTCCGTCGAAACAGGGATGGGATATTACATTCCGGTGGGACATCTCACGGGAGAACCGCAACTCGACTTGGAAAAGGTTCGACAATCTTTGAATCCGTTGTTCCTGCGGGAAGACATTGTCAAAGTCGGTCATAACATTAAATATGATCTGATTGTTTTACGAAATCATGGCTTCGAAGTCAAGGGAAAGCTGTTTGATACCATGGTAGCCGGATGGGTAATTGATCCCGAATCAAAAAATCTCGGCTTAAAAGCCATGGCATTTGATTTGCTCGGGATCAATATGCAATC
>JALHEL010000097.1:0-7333 GCA_022837205.1 Leptolinea sp. | reverse complement strand
GATATGGAAATGGCCGGTATTCGGGTGGATCGTGACTTTTTAAAGGAAATGTCCAAATCACTCGAAATTCGGCTTTCGGAAATCGAAAAAGATATTTATGCCGGCGTCGGCTACGAATTCAACATTAATTCAACTCAACAACTGTCGAGAGCCATTTTTGAAACTCTCAAATTGGAACCGCCCGGTCGCAAAAAGAAAACTACTTCAGGGTTATATTCCACTTCCGCCGATGTTTTAGAAGAGATGCGGGGCTCTCATCCCATCATTGATTTGATTTTGGAACATCGTGAGCTTTCTAAATTAAAGAACACCTATGTTGATGCGCTTCCTCTCACAATCAATCGCAGAACAGGACGGGTTCATACTTCTTTCAATCAAACCGGCGCAGTGACCGGACGTCTGGCATCTTCTTCACCTAATTTGCAGAATATTCCGACTCGTACCGAATTGGGCAGGAAAGTTCGGACAGCCTTCATCGCCGATCCCGATCATGTTTTACTTTCGGTGGATTACAGCCAGATCGAATTACGGATTGTGGCTCATATGGCTCAGGATGAAGGAATGTTGGCGGCATTTCGAGCCGGACAAGACATTCATGCGACGACTGCCGCAGCAATTTACGGTTGCGATATTTCCCAGGTTACCAAAGAAATGCGTCGACATGCCAAAGCCATTAATTTCGGACTGATCTATGGCATGAGTCCCTATGGCTTAAGTCAATCGGCGAACCTTTCCCGGAAAGAGGCGGAAGAGTTTGTAGATGCTTACTTTAAAAAATTCCCCCGAATTAAAGAATATTTGGATTCCATTAAAATCCAAGCCGCTGAGAAAGGTTATGTTGAAACCATGATGGGAAGAAAACGATACTTCCCCAATCTCGGACAGCAAAAAAATTACAGTTTACGCACTCGTGAAGAGCGGGAAGCCATCAATGCACCGATTCAGGGAACCGCTGCCGATATTATGAAATTAGCCATGATTCAAGTGCATGACAAACTGAAAAAATCCGTCTTGCAAGCCCAAATTTTGCTGCAAGTTCATGACGAGTTATTGCTTGAATGTTCTCAAAAGGACTTGGATGAAACGCGAGAATTGGTTCAAGACACAATGGAAAATGTTGTGACACTGTCCATCCCGTTATTGACTGAAGCGCGCAGCGGCTTAAATTGGGGGGATCTGACACCGATGCCCTGATCGATAAACGCAAGGTGTTCTATGCGCTTTACAGATGAAAGAAAAAATGGAAACGGACGAATCGAAACTGATTAAAGGAGCCATTCAAGGAAATTTGAATGCTTTTAATCAGTTAGTGATGATCTATCAGACAGCTGTTTATAACACCGCTCTCCGTATCGTTTATGATGAAGACCGTGCCAATGACCTGGCACAAACCGCTTTTATCTCAGCCTGGCAACATATGGACTCTTTTAAAGGTGATTCTTTTAAGCCGTGGATTTTACGAATCACAATCAATGCTTGTTATGATGAGCTCCGCCGCCAACGCCGGCATCCGTCTGTCCCTTTGGAACCGGTTTCGACCGAAGATGACGAAGAAAATGAAGATGTTCATTGGTTGATGGATCCTTCTCCTCAGCCTTCTCAGACAACGGAAACAAATGAAATGATTCAAGCTGTTGAAAACTGTTTGAACCGCTTACCTTTTGATTATCGCTCCGTATTGTTATTGATCGATGTTCAAGAATTGGACTATCAGGAAGCGTCCGAAGTGTTGGACAAACCGTTAGGCACGGTTAAAAGTCGCCTGTTCCGCGCCCGTCAAAAGATGAGGGATTGCCTTAAAGAAAAAGGAGAACTTTTCTCTTCCGAAGATCGTTATTTTGATAGGAAAGATGAGCAAGACAATGGATAATCGGAAAGCAAAAGATCTGGAACTGATCAATACTTATCTTGATCATGAGATGAACGATCAGGATTTATTGGATTTTGCCGAACGACTTTCGCAGGAAGAAAATCTCAAGGAGGATTTGGCAGATATCATGCAGGTTCGCAGTCAACTGCGGAAATTGCCGATGAAAAAGCCCCCGCAAAACTATATTTTGACACGCAGTATGGCACAGGAAGTTCGAAAGCCAAATTTACTCGAACGTTTCTTCCCGATATTTCGAACGGCAGCTGTTTTTGCTTGTATCGCATTCGTATTGACTTTTATTCTTCCATTGTCTTCGATCTCCTCATCGACAAAAACCGAACCGATGCTTGCGAAAAAATCGGTCGAAATCGATCTTATTGATAAAAGTGATGAAGCGAATTCGGAAAAAGTCGTTACACCCGAAGTATTCAGCGAAGAATCCGTTAATCCGTTAGCCGATTCCGAGTTAATGGTTCAAGCATTTCCTTCGAAAGGGGTAAGGGGCGGAAATCCGAAGTTGGAATACTTGACCAATGCGGAACGGATGATCCCGGATGATCGGTCACCGGTATCGACACCGGAAATAAGCTCACAGCCGATTTCCGGAGAAGCGGCACAAAAAGAAATTCAAAATTTAATAAATGGTGTATCCGAATCACAGACGACCGGATCAGCGGAAACAATCATTCGTTTGGTTTCGATCGGTATTTTGGCTGTCAGCCTGTTTTGGATTGCCATTACACTGATAAAAAGAAGGCAGTGGGCATAAAATAATCCGTTTCGCAGATACTTGTTTAAGAGACGACTTTCTCAGACTGTCGGGATCCATTAACCAGAAAAAGCCCGATCAATATCAAGATAAACCCGAACAATACTTGAATACCCGGAACTTCGCCTAAAACAAGCCAAGCGATTAACATTGCACCTATTGTATCCATAAAGAGAAAACTGTTTGCCTGGTGCGCGGGAATTTCCGATAAAAGGTATCCCCATACCAAATAAGCGATCACGCCGGGGAAAGCGCCCAGATATAACGCCGTCAAAATCGCTTTGGTCGAAATACTCGGAAGCGAATGAACCAATCCGGGTAAATAGAAAAGCAATAAAAGCGTTCCGCCCCAGATAGAATATGTCATAACCTGTTCTCCGCTGTAACGAGCAATCCATTTTTTTTGCAGGATGGTACTGGTTGAAGCGGAAAGGGATGCAATTAATATCCAAAATACCCCTTTTGTGAGGGTTAATCCGTGTTTCCAATCGATAACGGCAATGACCACCCCGATAAACGCGATGAATATTCCGATGATTCCGTTTCGATTCAGTTTCTCATTCAGAACCAGACCGGCTAACAGGGCGACTATAACCGGGTTCAAGGCGATAATCACACTGGATGTTCCCGCCGGTACTGTTTTCTGACCGGTTATCAGGGTTATATTGTATAAAGTAAAACTCAAAAATCCGGTCAAAAGAAAGATCGGAACATCTTGCAATCTTGGGAGAGGCATTTTTTTCAACAATGCATAAACAATCAGGATGAGAGAAGCGAAGCCGTAACGAAGAAGAGCCAGGTGCCCCGGCTCGAATTCACGCGCTCCGATGGTTATCGCGGTGAAAGCGCTTGCCCATAAGAAAATGCAAACCAAAAAAAGTAAAATAATCTTTCTTTTTTCGGCAGCCGAATGCTGACTGAAAGGCTTTCCGGTGTTTTGTTCCAAAAGAGATCTCCTCAGATATGTGCTGAATTCGTTGAGAGCAAATTATAAATCAACCTTTTGAATTTGCCGGAGTGTTCTGCTGTTTATATACTTATAGGATTTTTTATCTAACCGCTCCTTATGCGATTCCGGAATAGTTGTTGCCTTGAATTATTCGGGAAATTGTCACCGGACCGGTTTTCATCCGATCTGTAAAAACAGAAATTTCGCAATTAGAGAGTAAAATTACTGAAAACAGATGATTAATGGTCCTTTATTGAAGCAATATCGGTAACAAATCCGATCGGTTGATTAATTTTGTCATTTTGAAATCGTGTATCATTATCTGCGGGTTGTCCTTTATTAATTCGGCATTGAGTGCTGAACGGGTATCCCGTTAAATAATTGAATAGGGAAAATAATAATGTCTATAAATATTAAAAGAGTCATACCGATTGCAAGCAGCCTTCCGAAGAGAATCGAACGTTTAAATGATTTAGCTTATAACCTTTGGTGGTCGTGGAATCCGGAAGCAATAAACGTTTTCAGCAAAATTCATCCGGTTTTATGGGATTCCGTCTCACATAATCCTGTGGCATTTCTGCAGCAGGTTTCCCGAACCTTATTGAATCGAGTCGCCAATGACAAGCAATACCTCGATCTTTATGATCGCGTAGTGAACAATTTTGATTCCTACATGGGGGAAAAAGAAACATGGTTTGTAAAAAACTACCCGGAAGTGACTGCCGGTCAATCCATCGCTTATTTTTCATTCGAATTCGGTTTACATGAATCCATTCCGGCTTATGCCGGTGGTTTGGGAATTTTGGCCGGTGATCATCTGAAAGAATCCAGTGATATGGGGATCCCTTTGGAAGCGATCGGATTTATTTATAACCAGGGTTATTTTGTCCAAAAAATCACCGAGGATGGTTGGCAGGAAACATCGAATTTTTATCTTGATTTTAATAAGCTGCCGATGATCCCGATTTTGGATGAAAAAGATAAACCGATTCTGATATCCGTTCAGCTTCCGGGGCGTGAAATAAAAGCACGGATTTGGCAGATTCAAGTCGGCCGGGTCCCTCTTTATTTGTTGGATACCAATATTTCCGAGAATTCATCGTTTGATCAACAATTAACCGCGAAATTATATACTTCGGATCTTGAGACACGGATTTCTCAGGAAATTTTGCTTGGAATGGGCGGCGTGCGAGTAATGCGCGCATTAGGTTATAACCCGACCGTTTGGCACATGAACGAAGGCCATTCCGCATTCTTATCCGTTGAAAGGTGTGCGGAATTAGTACGTCAAGGGAAGACTTTTGAAGAAGCTAAAGAAATCGTACGCAAAGGGAACGTTTTTACGACCCATACCCCGGTTCCCGCGGGAAATGACAAATTCCCGGTTTGGTTGGTAGAGAAATATTTCAGTCAGATTTGGCCCGATTTGGGTTTGACTCGCGAGCAATTCATTGACTTGGCAAAAGAAGCCAGCCCTTACGGAGATCAATTTACCATGCCGATTCTTGCGCTGAGACTTTCGGAGCGGTGCAATGCGGTGTCGGAATTACACGGTCAGGTATCGCGCAATATGTGGCATTTTCTGTGGCCGGATCGAAAGGTGGAAGAGGTTCCGATTACGCATATCACGAACGGCGTTCATACCTTCAGTTGGCTTTCACGCCGAATGGGTATTTTATTTGATGAGTATCTCGGTACCGAATGGCGACTCGATCCTTCCAATCCGAAGGTTTGGGAAAAAGTGGATTCCATTCCGGATGCCGAACTCTGGGCGGTTAAACGTCATCAGAAGCGTAAGCTGATGCGCTTTATCAATGATAAAGCGCGAGCGCAATGGCTGACCGGTGAAGTTCATCCGGTACAAACCATTGCGGCCGGGGTATTACTTGATGCGGATGCGTTGACAATTGGTTTTGCCAGACGATTTCCGACCTATAAGCGGGGTTATCTTATCCTGCGGGATTATGAAAGACTTTTACGGATTATCAATAATGTAGATGCTCCGGTTCAGATTATCTTCTCCGGGAAAGCTCATCCGGCGGATGAGCCCGGAAAACTGATCGTTCAACAACTTTATCGGGCGATCAAGGATCATCGGACCGGCGGTCGAATGGTTTTCGTCGAGAATTATGATATGGACATTGCCCGTCACCTGGTTCAGGGAGTGGATGTTTGGTTGAATACTCCCCGTCGTCCGATGGAAGCATCGGGAACTTCCGGGATGAAGGCGGCTATGAATGGTTGTTTAAACTTCTCCGTTTTGGACGGTTGGTGGCATGAAGGATATAACGGGAAAAACGGATGGGCGATCGGCGACGATAAGACCTATGAGAGTGATGAGAAACAGGATGAAATGGATGCGTTGAGTTTATACGAAACGTTGGAAGACCAAATCGTCCCGATTTATTATTCAAACCGTTCCGAAAACGGTGTTCCGACAACATGGATGAGCTGGGTGAAAGAAGCGATTCGAACTTTATCCCCACAGTTTTCGACTCGTAGAATGGTCGGAGATTATGTTCGCGAAATGTATATTCCCGCGATAAAGGAATCCGAGGAATAAGACAGATCGCGATCGGCAGACAGATAGCGGTTGTTTCGAATCGATATTTTTCCGGACAGGGAATTATCCTTTGTTTGTGAACCAAACGGGTTAATTTTGATAATCGTTATTTCGGAAGGATATCTGTTTCTGTTTACCGAATGAATTAAGAGAGGAAAAAATGGATTTTACAGTTTCCAAAGATCTTATAATCGGCGGCTTGGCAATTTTTCTGCTGCGTATTTGTGATACCTCCATGGATACGCTACGCGTTTTATTTGTTGTGCGAGGTAAAAAGTCTATCGTATGGGTTTTGGGAGTTTTTCAATCGACGATTTTTATTATCGCCATTAGCAGCGCGCTGAAAGGGGATAATAATCTTTTTACTATTTTGGGGTATGCCACCGGTTTCGCGACCGGTAATGTGATCGGTATGGCTATCGAAGATCAAATGTGATCGGTATGGCTATCGAAGATCACTTAGCTATCGGATTTAAGCGAATATCCATCGTAACGCGTGATAAAGGCGAAGAAATCGCAAAAGCGATCCGAGATGCCGGCTATGGCGTCACCGAAATATTCGGACGCGGTCGCGACGGGGTCGTGACTATGATTAATGTAAACGCCAAGCGGAAACATGTCAAAGATATCGAAAATATTGCTTTAGCAGTGGATGAGACTTCATTCATCACCGTCGATGATTTCAGTCCGGTCAATCACAGCGGTTTTTGGCGAAAGTAGTTTATGAAAATCAATAAAAAAATCAGCCATCTTTACAGATGGCTGAATTTTTTAATGATTTTCATAAACTATTTCCGCCAAAAACCGCTGTGATTGACCGGACTGAAATCATCGACGGTAATAAATGAAGTCTCATCCACAGCTAAAGCAATATTTTCAATCTCTTTGACATGTTTTCGCTTGGCATTGACACTAATCATAGTTACAACTCCATCACGACCGCGTCCGAATATTTCGGTAACACCATAGCCGGCATCCCGGATCGCTTTTGCGATTTCTTCGCCTTTATCACGCGTCACGATGGATATTCGCTTAAATCCGATAGCTAAGTGATCTTCGATAGCCATACCGATCACATTGCCGGTCGCGAAACCGGTGGCATACCCCAAAATAGTAAAAAGATTATTATCCCCTTTCAGCGCGCTGCTGATGGCGATAATAAAAATCGTCGATTGAAAAACT
>JALHEL010000546.1 GCA_022837205.1 Leptolinea sp. | reverse complement strand
TATATCGAAGAGAATTTTTCTCGGAAATTGACACTTCAGGATGTCGCGGATTATTGTTATGTCTCCCAATGGCATTTATCAAAATTGTTAAACAAAGTGACCGGTCAAAGTTTCTATGATTTATTGAATAAAGCCCGAATTGACGCGGCAAAGCGATTATTGGAAGATCCTAAATTGCGTATAAGTGATATTTCTGAAATGGTAGGATATACCGATAACGGGCATTTCTCACGACTATTTAAAAAAATGGTGGGGATCAGTGCAAACGATTATCGAAATCAAGTTAAATAAGAAATCGATTCAACTGATTCAGAATTCTCAATTATTGAGATTGCAATTCCGATTCCAATCCTAAAAAATCTGAAAAGACAGAAATCAATTGGTCAGCGGATTTTTGATCGGACATTTCCGCGCATAAGCGAATCAAGGGTTCCGTTCCCGAAAAACGAACAATAACCCAGCCTGAATTTTTGAAATATACCTTACAACCGTCTCGGTAAGAAACATGATCGATTTCGTACGGAAAATCCGGTAATTTATTTTCGACGTACAAAATATTTTGCAACCTTTCTTTATTCTGCGGAGTCAATTTAAAATCGGCATCCGAATTAAATACTTCACCAAACTGATCGGTGATTTCTTTGTACAATTCGGATAAATGCTTTCCGGTAACCGCGACCATTTCTGTTAAAATCGTGGCGGCATAGATACCGTCTTTCCCGCGGATATGTCCTTTGACGGTTAAACCTCCGGATGATTCACCGCCGATAATCGCACTGGTTTCCTCCATTTTTGCGGAAACATATTTGAACCCGACCGGAACTTCATAACAGGTTTGACCGAATCCTGCCGCAACTTTATCCAATAAGTGGGTTGTAGAATTATTTCGAACGGCAGGACCTCGCCAACCGCGATATTTCAACAAATAATAGTAAAGCAGGACCAAAAGTTTATTCGGATGAACAAATTGTCCTTTATCATCGATTACTCCCAGGCGATCGGCATCACCGTCAGTTGCAATGCCCAAATCACAATGATGATCCAAAACGAAATTAACCAATGTCCCGAGCGTATGAATATTCGGAGCGGGAAGTCGACCGCCAAACAGCGTATCATGTCGATCATGAATCACTTCCACTTCGCAACGAGCGGTTAATAATATG
>JALHEL010000096.1 GCA_022837205.1 Leptolinea sp. | reverse complement strand
AATGCCGATTTGGTAATCGGTCGCCGTCCGGAAAAGATAAACGGTGATCTTCAGCAGAGCTACCGCTCATTGGGGAAAAAATTGATCCGGCGAGTCGCCAAAATGATGATGGATGTTCCCGTACGAGACCTGAACAGCGGGCTTAAATTATATAATACGGAACTGGTTCAAAAATACCTTCCGCTCTGCCCCGAAAGCATGGCTTTTTCGGAAATTATCACTCTGATCTTCTTGCAAAATAAACATTTGGTCACTGAAATTCCCGTCGAAGTAGTTCCGCGAAAAGAAGGCAAAAGTTCCGTCACAACCATGACCGCCCTCGAGACAATCATCCAGATTTTTAATATCATTATGTTATTCAGTCCCTTACGAATATTTCTGCCCGTCGGAACATTTCTGATGGCGGTGGGAATTTTATGGGCGATTCCCTTTCTGATCCACGGAAACGGATTGAGCACAACCGCATTACTATTTATTACGACCGGATTGATTCTGGTCATGATGGGTCTCATCGCAGAACAGTTAGCCCAAATTCGCAGAAAAGACTTTTGAAATAGAATCAGAGAAAAGATCGCTTGATCCTTATCAAGAATCTGTTCTCTGAAATATACCGGTTGATTGATTTTCCTTTGTAGCGGTCAATCAGAAACGTCCCTTCGTAAAAACATCCATCGGAAAAGGCTTGCCGTGCCCGGGATAAACCATGTGAGCCGGCAAATTCATCAATTTTCGGATGCTGGCAGTCGCATCTTCGCGATCATCCAACAACGTATTCATCACCACGCGATTTCGGCAAACCAATAAATCTCCGCAAAACAAATCGCCGCCAATCGTTAATACTGCCACAGATCCCTTTGTGTGACCGGGAATCGAGTAAACAGTTGCCGAGAACCCCTCGGATGTCAAATCCGTTCCGTCATACAGGAAAAGATCCGGTATAAATTGATCGGTTTTTCCGAAAACATAAATCCACGGCAAGAACGGTTTTGCAAAATGGGGCGTCCCTTTCCGATTATAAGTCAGATCGCGATGTTCAATCATTCCCTGGTCCAGAGGGCTCATGGCGATTCTGCCGCCAAAATGTTCACGAAGATAAGCCGCATTTCCCGAATGATCAAAATCACCGTGCGTTAAGATAATCAGTCTTAACTTCCCGGGAGAACATTGGCAGGAAGCTAATTGCCGCAACAACTTTTGACGCTGATTCGTTCCGCCTGTATCAATTAGAACAAATCCGTCAGCGGTTTTGATCAGATAACAGTTGACATGCCCGAGATAAAAGGGCAAAAAGAGAGAAATACGCGCTACCATTCATATCCGTTCCCAAAAAGAAATAAATCTATTTTCCGATCATACTATAAAAATTCCTTAGATAATAATTTATCAATAATCGAACTCTTTGTCGATAATTGATTCTGATGTTTCATCAATGATCGAAGAAATCTCAAAGGATACCTTTGAGATTTCTTCAAATGAAAGAAAGGAATAGAAATGAGAATTTTTACGAATCGTTATAATCCGTTTTTCTTTATGCTGCTTTTCGCAATTTCCTGAGCTGTTTTTGAAATATATTGACGATCAACTCTCAGCTCTTGCCTGTTTTTCATAAGACATTCGCCATCAACAAAAACATCACAGACATTTGAACCTGATGCGGCATATACCACCTGCGAATAAAGACTTGCCGGCCTTTCATCCAGAAGCGGAATCATAACTGCTCGATTTGTATCCAGGGTAATAATATCCGCTCTTTTCCCTGCTTCCAAGCTTCCAATTTCTTTTTCCATCCCTAATGCCTTTGCACCGTCGATCGTCGCCATCCGCAGAGCCTTTTCAGCCGGAAGAAATCTGGGATTCTTCAATTCATTCTTTTGGATCAACGAACCCATTTTAAGATCACGCAACAGATCAAGGCTGTTATTGCTTTGCGGACCATCGGTTCCGATCGATACACAGATATCATTATCTAACATTTTTTCAAGGGGCAAAATTCCGGAACAAAGTTTTAGATTACTGACGGGATTGTAGCTGATTGCTGCTTGACTTTCTCTAAAAATCTCGCAATCTTCTTCGGATAGATAAATGCAATGAGCTGCTAAAACATGATTCTCAAAAATACCTACATCTTTCATAGCTTGTGAAGGTGTCATGCCAAGGCGTTCAAGACACGTTTTCTGTTCACCTGACGTTTCGGAAATATGAGTATGAATCAGCACATGATCCCGTTTTGCCAACTCCGCAACCTCACGAAGTGTTTCTTGGGAACAGGTGTAAATGGCATGCGGACCGTAAGCCGGATAAATGCGTGTTTCTTCCGAGCGACCTTTGTACTTTTCTACAAAATCAGCAGCAACTCCCAGAGTATCTTTCGATTCCGGAGAACCTTTTGTAAATATCGTGGAACAGATAAATGTTCTCAATCCGCTTTCTAAAACCGCTTGTGCAACACTTTCGGGAAAATACCACATATCCGCATTGGTTGTGATCCCGTTTTGCAGAAATTCAAGATGCGTCAATGCAGCCGCAATATAGGCTGACTCCTTGGTCTGAAACCTCTCAGCCGGCCACATATAATTTTCCAACCAATCCATCAAAAAAAGATCATCGGCTAAGCTGCGAAACAAGGCGCTGCCTGAATGGGCATGTGTATTAATCAACCCCGGCAATATCAACTTATCCGTAGCGTCAAAGACATTTCCGCTCACTTTTATCGGATCAAAAGGGCCGACATAATCGATCCGCTTATTGCGAATCACAATCATCCCATCGCTGTAATAGTCACTCGTTGAATTCATCGTAAGGATGTGACCGTGAATAAGTGTAATAACTCCGGTATTTTCCATCCTATATTTTCTTCGTCTGCTCAAAACGATAAATAGCTTCTAATACAACCTGAATTTCACGGTTCCAGCCTTCAACCAATCCGGTATTTTCTGTTTCATATACCACATCCGCATTGACAAGATTTCCTGAAACAGCAGAGATCATTGCGCCTCGTTTCTTACGTTTATGGCAAACAGTAAAAAGGGCCGAACTTTCCATTTCCACATTCAGACATCCTAATTTGGAAAGGTTTTCAATCCATTCGGGAGTCTCGCCATAAAAGGCATCATCGGTTGCACAAATCCCATAATATACATTACATCCCAAATTCTCCTTCATTTCCAACGCCGTATCGATCAATGTTCGTGTCAGATCAAAATCCGGAACTGCCGGAAAACAATCCGGAACATAAAAACGAGAGGTACCTTCGTTTTTCATCGAACCCGTCGAAATCAGTAAATCACCGATTTTTAAATCAGGCTGCAACGCCCCGGTACTGCCGATGCGGATTAAACATTCGGCGCCGATATTTATTAATTCTTCCACGGCGATTGAGGTGGATGGACATCCCATTCCGGTTGAAGTAACACTGACTTTAATCCCTTTATAGAAGCCGGTAAAAGTCCGATGCTCCCGATTATTGCCAACCAGTTTGGCATTCTCCAAATATCCCGCTACGCGATCACTTCTGGCCGGATCCCCCGGCAGAAGAACATATTCCCCGACATCTCCCGGAGAAAGCTGGATATGATATTGCTTTCTTCCAAAGGTCTTTGATTCTTTATCTAATATAGCCATGATATCTCCTTATCTTCAGGTTTTCTGAATGTTCTTTAATTCTTAGGATTGATTTTTATGCTTCTTTTGCATCCCTTGCTGAATCGAAAACAAAGTCAAACCTAATATCGTCGCAACGTATGGAAGCATCTGTACAAATTCAGCCGGCATTCTTAAAACTTGCAGTATATTTGAAAGCCCATCGAAAAATGCAAAAACCAATGCCGACAAAAAGGCACCGACCGGCGTTGCATGCCCCATTGCACAGGCTGCCAATGCGATAAAACCTCTTCCGGCGGTCATATCACGCGTAAACATAGAAAGATATCCCATCGAAAGATACATTCCTCCGAAACCGGCCAAAACCCCGCATAAAATTATTGCTAAAAACCGCATTTTTATTACACTGATGCCGACGCTCGAAGCAGCATTCGGATTTTCACCGACTGCACGAATTCTCAGTCCGACGGGGGTTTTATATACAAAAAACCAAACGAGAAATACCGCAACAATTGCGAGATAGGTTAATAAATTGTGTCCCGACAGGATATGGCCCACCACCGGAATATCTTGAATGTAAGGCAAATTAACAGTCGGGAAAGAATAACTTTTGACCGACGCGCTTGTTCCTTTTTCACCCGTTACCAGTTCCAACAGAAATACCGTCAAGCCGGATGCCAAGGTGTTAATTGCTGTCCCGCATAATACATTGTCCGCATGCAAAACCAAATGAAAATATGCGAAAATACAACTGATCACAACACTTGCCAGAATTCCCACCAACATTCCGGGGATCAACCCATCAAAAAAATAAGATCCCAACACACCGAATAATGCGGAAATCAGCATGATGCCTTCCAGCCCTAAATTTACCACTCCCGCACGCTCGCAAATAACAGCACCCAACGCAGGAAATAATATCGGAGTCGCAACACGAATCCACATATATAAGAAATCCGCACTGAGAATATAACTTAGTAGTGAACTCATCTTAGATTATTTCCTTTCCGTTTCCCGTCTCAAGGTGTTGCATTTCTTCTTTTTTCGCTTCTTTTACGATAAGTGATTGTCGCCAATCTTGCAGCAAGGATTCGGAAGCGATCAATAACATCATGACTCCTTGGATAATGTACACTACTTCACGACTTACATCACTGCTTCGAGACATAATATCAGCTCCGACATTCATATAACCGATAAATAATGCCCCGAGCGGAACCAAAATCGGATTCCTTCGTGCCAGCAACGCCACAACGATTCCGGTCCATCCATACCCGGGTGTCGCAGTCCATTTAAATCGTGTGTACATTCCCAACAACTCCGCTCCGCCACCGACACCGGCTATAAAACCGGCAAATATCTGTGCGAGAAACATAATCGTTCGAACATTGATTCCGATATTTTTTGCGAAATAGGCATTATCACCGACAATTCGTATTTTGAAACCGAGTCGGGTATGTTGTAAAAAGATATAACAAATAATACATAAAGCAAACGCAATAATGATTCCCGAATGAACGCGTGTTCCTTTAATAAGGACGGATAATTTTGATGTATCGCGTAAAAGCAGAGAAGCTAAGCTAGAACTTTGCGTTTCTCGAAAATGGTAACTAACCATATAAATGGCAAAAAATTGGACTACATAATTCAACATAATCGAAGTGACGACTTCGCTCACGTCCCATTTCATCTTCAATGCCGCAGGAATGGATGCAACAACAGCTCCGCATAATCCTGCTACCAAAATTGCAACGATCGGATGAATAACGGCGGGTAAAGGACATGAAATTCCGATAATCATGGCCCCTAAGATCCCGATGAAAAAGGATCCTTCTGAAATCATGCTGAATAAGCCGGACCGAAAAATAATAATGACCGCCAAAGCGGTAAACATTAAAGGAGAAGCAGCTTCAACGATATTCCCGATTCTTCGAACGGAAGTAAACGGACCGATAAAGAAACTGTAAATCGCGTTTAAAGGATCTTTGCTGGTAAGGAAAACGATCAGAAAGACAAGCGCTACCGCAATGGCAATAATTAAAATCATCCTGACGGTATCAACCAATAGATTGATTCTCTTATTATTCACTATACGCCTCGCTTATTTGCTCAAAGCTTTGTCTTTCAATTCCCAACATATATCTTCCGAGATCTTCTTCATTTATTTTTGAAGCATCGGGGAAAAAGGCAACAATTTCTCCTTCATAAAGAACGATCAATGAATCAGAAAGCCCCAGTATCTCATTCAAATCTGAAGAGATCAAAAAAACCGTATTTCCGGCATCTCTGGAAGCCAATAACTCATTCCGAATAAATTCGGTTGCGCCGACGTCAACACCTCTCGTCGGTTGCTCGGCGATAATAATTTTCGGTTCACTGGAAAGTTCTCTGGCTAAAACCACTTTCTGGATATTTCCGCCGGAAAGGCTGTCAACACTCACATCGGGCGACTGGCATGCGATTTTGTATCGTTTTATGATATCGATGACAAATTTTCGAATCGACTGTGATCTTAAGAATCCGTTTTTTACAAATCGTTCGAAATTTAATTTATCCGCGATTACATTTTCCGCGACAGATAAATGAGGAGCAACGCCGGATATCATTCGATCTTCCGGAATATGAGATACACCGATGGAACGGATATCGCCGATCGAAAATCGACTGATTTCTTTTCCGTCCAATTCAATTGTGCCACTCTGATAAGATCCCAATCCCGTCAGCGCTTCCGCCAACTGAAGTTGCCCATTACCTTCTACTCCGGCTACACCGAATATCTCTCCGTAATGGGCTGTTAATGAAATTCCCTTCAGCGAATATTTTCCGGATTCTTCGATCACCTTCAAGTCGCGCACCTTAATAGATGCTTTTCCCGGTTTCGGGGGCTTTTTAATAATTTCTAATGCCACATCTCTTCCAACCATCAATCGGGAAATTTCTTGTTCACTGATCTCGGATAAGTTGTAGACTCCCATTGTCCGACCATGACGAATGATTGTAATTCGATCGCACAATTCTTTTACTTCGTTCAATTTATGGGATATAAAAATAATCGTATATCCTTTTTCTTTCAATACTTTCAATTC
>JALHEL010000095.1 GCA_022837205.1 Leptolinea sp. | reverse complement strand
AGAAATAAGAAAAAATATACCAAGAGAATAATCCTGGAGTTTTATGAAGTCAGTGATTATGTTTTTAGGCAATGTTTCCATCCATATCATCCGATGTTAATCGAAATGCTTGAGCATAGATATTCTACTTCATTGGGGAGAAGAGCTTTCCCACAAGCATCAGTTCGGCAATAATCAATCGAAGCTTATTCAATTTTCAAGGGGACAACGATGGAAAGGGTTAAAAGATAACCAAACCAGACGGCTTGCTCCAGCATCAAATATTACTTTCAGGTAATTCGAAATCGTTGATTCCAGGGATCAGGAGATTGGTTTTGTTACTGAATAAGAGCTTATAGGATTATTCATCAATCCGACTTGAGTTTATTATTTTCTTACAGATCTCCATGTCATAGCTACAATTATCTTGTACTTTATAAGGGATTGAACAAGCGTGTTAGGTACTCATTTAAACAAAGTAGAGATACTAAAATGCATCTCTACTTTGTTTGAAAATTGGGTAACATTTTCTTTTGATTCTCATCATAGGATGATTTGCAAAAGTTTCTTATCCTTCATTTATTTATTCCTTATTTATATTATTCTTCAATGATACCAAGTAATTTGTCTGCAAGGTCATGAATCGGAACACGTTCCTGCTTCATGGTATCCCGATCTCGAACGGTAACCGTATCATCTTGCTTCATGGTATCCCGATCTCGAACGGTAACCGTATCATCTTCCAATGTTTGATAGTCAATCGTAATTCCAAAGGGAGTGCCAATTTCATCCTGATAAAAATAGCGCTTACCGATATTGCCCCGGTCATCCCAGTTGGTCCCCATTTTCTTAGCCAGCATATGGAAAACTTCGCGGGCTTTTCCAACGATTTCCGGTTTATTCTTTACCAACGGGAAAACCGCTGCCTTATAAGGAGCCAAATTCGGTTTGAAGCGCATCACAATCCGATTATTTGCGATATCTTCCCAATAAGCATCGCATAAGGCCATCATCAAAATCCGGTTGACTCCGACTGCCGGTTCAATAACATGCGGAATAAAAACCCGACTCGGGTCATTTGGATCACGATATCGTAAATCTTTCCCCGAGTGATCCATATGCTGTTTCAGATCATAGTCTGTTCGATAGGCAATTCCCCATAATTCTTTAAAACCAAAGGGGAATTCATATTCCAAATCGTATGTCTCTTTACTGTAAAACGAACGTTCTTGATCAGAATGCCGCCGCCAACGTAATTTATCCTCCCGGATACCCAATGTCCCATGAATAAAATTCCACATCTGGCTTTGCCAATCTTGAAACAGCTCATGCCAATCTGTTTTTTCGGGATCAAAAAAATACTCAATCTCGGCCTGTTCAAATTCTAAAGTTCGAAAAATAAATTGTCCGGTCGTAATTTCATTGCGAAAACTCTTCCCGATTTGTCCCACTCCAAAAGGAAGCTGAACCCGAGTGGAATTCAAAATATTCGAAAAATTCGTAAAAATTCCTTGGGCTGTTTCTCCGCGGAGATAAACAGGCATTTTTTCACCTTCAACGACTCCGATGGAAGTTTGAAACATAATATTAAATGCTTTAGGCGGAAATACATCATTCCCATCCGGCGTTTTAACTTTATGTTTTTCGATAAAATCCGCGATTTCAGTCAGACCCATTCCCGCAACAACTACTTCTTCATCCTGTGGATTCTTCTCCAGCCAACTCTCGATTAAATGATCCGCGCGATATCGTTTATGGGTGACTTTATCTTCGACTAACGGATCATTAAAAGCACTCACATGCCCCGATGCTACCCATGTCTCCGGATGGAGCAGAATTTGCGAATCAATGCCGATCATGTCTTCACGACATGTGATCATTTCTCGCCACCATAAATTGCGAATATTTCGTAACAATTCCGCCCCTAAAGGTCCGTAATCATAAGAACTGGTCAATCCCCCATAAATTTCCGAAGTCGGATAAACGAAACCCCGTCGTTTAGAAAGAGAAGTAATTTTTTCCAATGAAACCTGATTTTCTTGAGTCATCTTAAAGTCCTTTGCCGAATTTTATCCCACAAATTTTATCACATAGCGACATCATAAACTTGCTATTATGATCGATTATTAATAAGTTCACTACATATTTCTTTTTATAAATTCTTTCATTCAGCAGAACGCTGATATAATTTTTTTGATAAAAAGCTGAAATCTATTCCAAGGAAATAAAAAAATGATTCCAATTGCACAACCACTGATCGGTGAAGAAGAACAAACAGCTGTTCATGAAGTTTTGGAAAGCGGAATGCTTGCATCAGGGAACATCGTTCGTGCATTCGAAGAGGAATTTGCCGATTATCTCGGAATCGAGCATTGCATTACGACTACCTCAGGGACAACCGCTCTTGAAGTTGCTCTGCGAGCTTTAGGTATCGGCCCCGGAGATAAAGTATTAACCACGCCTTTTTCATTTATTGCCTCTACCAATTCCATTGTATATACCGGAGCGACTCCGGTTTTTGCCGATATCCGACCGGATACTTTTAATATTGATCCGGAGAAAATCGAAGCGGCACTTCGAGCTGATTCGGATATAAAAGCGTTGTTGATTGTTCATCTTTTCGGTCAAGCTTGCAATATGGATCAAATTATCCCGCTTGTAGAAAAATATCATCTTTTATTAATCGAAGACTGTGCTCAGTCTCATGGGGCAATGTGGAAAGGAAAGCCGGTCGGAACATTTGGCGATGTCGGTTGTTTTAGTTTTTATCCGACCAAAAATATGACCACCGGAGAAGGCGGAGCAATTGTCACTCATGATGATAATCTGGCTGAAACCTGTCGATTATTAATCAATCATGGTATGGCGGTGAGATATCATCATGATTTAATCGGCTATAACTATCGGATGACCAATATTGCTGCCGCGATCGGAAGATGTCAATTAAGAAAATTAGACCGGTTCAATCAAATTCGCAGGTTGAATGGTGCAATTCTGACCGAAGGAATTCATCATTCGGATATAACCACGCCGTTTGTTCAAGATGATGCTTTTTTCGTCTATCACCAATATACCTTACGAATAAAGAATGATAAGCGGGATCAATTTACGGATTATTTGAATGCAAATGACATCGGATACGGAATATTTTATCCGCTTTCCATTCCGGAACAAAAATGCTATCAACGATTTGGATTCAATACTGTTTGGCCCGTCACGGATTTGATAAAAAATCAAGTGGTTTCCATACCGGTTCACCCCGGTTTATCCGAAGAGGATTTAGATATGATTGTTCAGGTTGTCAATAAATTCCAATAAGTTTTTAGGAGCGTTTGAATGTCAGAGAACCCTTATATTGATCCCACTGCCCATGTTTCAGCGAAAGCAAAAATCGGTAAAAACACGAGAATATGGATGAATGTTCAAATTCGCGAAGATGCGGAAATCGGAGAAGATTGTGTCATCGGGAAAGATGTTTACATCGATCATGGCGTGAAAATCGGAAATCGGGTCAAAATTCAAAACGGCGTATCGCTATTCAACGGGGTTACGGTAGAGGACGATGTCTTTATCGGTCCTAATGCAGCTTTTACGAATGACTATTACCCTCGAGCTTTTAATCGTGATTGGGAAGTTTCCGAAACACTAATTAAAAAGGGAGCATCTATCGGTGCCAATGCGACAATTATTTGTCGACATACCTTAGGCGAATATTGTATGATTGGCGCAGGATCGGTAATTACCTCTGATGTGGAACCATATACCTTGGTTGTCGGAAATCCGGCGAGAGCGATCGGTAAAATCTGTCGTTGCGGGACTCGTCTATTTAATGACCTGGTGTGTCCAAAATGCGGGTTTGATTTAAAAAAAGAATTAGAGCTAAAGTAGAAAATTCTTTTAAACCGCGGTTAATATAAATTCTTCTCGAACGAAAAAGTGTTTATCCGTATAAAAAATCATCAGGGAAATTCGCATCGGCAGTCTTTTTTTAGTGCATCTCGCATGGTCACTCGAACATAAACCGATCCGAAAGAATTCTGCATTATACGATCATATCCGGGAATCTGGTCCGAAGCAGCTTGTTGATAAAAAGAATGAATCAATTTCATTTCTTCGGGGTTGACCGCATGATCGATTATGGTGGGATCACTGAATTCTTTCAGATTTTCCTCTTCCAAAATAATCAGATCCGGTTGCCATTCGTTTATTTTATCAAGTGTCGCCATATTCCAATCCATCTGAACCGCAAATCCTTCTTGATCTGGAAAATAGACCTTCCAATCCCGAAATACTCGAATCATCCGATTATTAACCTTGCTTTTAAGAACAGGAATAATTTCATTTTCTATCTGATGATATAAGGCGATTGAAGAAGACTCGGTTTCTCTTGAGAGTTGATCCCGATACAATGAATGATCCAATCGAATGTTCAGACTAAATTGGAATGCTATCAAAAGGGTCAATATTCCATACATAACTTTCCTAATATTTGTACCGAACTTAAGATCGATTGCCGGGAAATCTCTTTTTCCTATAAAATAAAAATCGGCAATAAACCCCAATAAGGGTACAGCAACAGGAAGAAAATAATGTAACCGGTTTGTCGCAGCATAGGCGGTGATATAAAAAGCAACCATCAAATACGATAAAAATAATAGAGATTGAATCCTTTGTTTTTCTTCTCCTTTGAATCCCATCAACAAACCGATTATTGCCAATATGAAAAACCAAGTCTCCGCATAATACTTACGAATATCAGACGGCAATAACAAACTGTTACGAAGTGCATTCGAATGAATCGTAAATATCCCGACACCGGTTTGTTCAAATTGTAATTGTTGGGTGCGAATGATTTCCGCTCTTTCCTGAGGCAGCAACAACAGAGGGTTGGAAAATATGAAAAAAACCATCATGATCACAACAAATATTATTGCCTTATTTATTGCCTTTTTCCATGAAAGTCTCTTCCGTAAGATGGCGTAAATTAATAAAAGAGGAATTGCCAGTGCAAAATATAACCCCTGATATTTTATACCGACTGTATATCCGCAAGCCGCGGCGGCAAGCGAAAAATATTTCCCGAAACGGAATTCATCCAGATCTAAAAATAAGAATACCAAACTGATGAAAAACAACGACAGACTATCCGGATGCCACCAGAAATTATTCAACAAAACCGCCGGAATCGTCAGCAGAAAAACAAACAAGCTCAGACTGATTAATCGGTGCTTAAATCGAGTTATCAGCCAAGTAAATATCCCGATCGCAAAAATCATCGGTAATACGTTAATCGTCATTCGCAACCAGCAAACAATAAGGCGGGTGTTCTCGGGCCAATTCGGACTCAACAATTTTAAGGGAAAGACGGATATTGCCGAGAGGAAATAAAATGGGAATCCGTAAAAATAATGCTGATAAATGAAAAAATTACGGATCGAGTGATAAAGAGTATCACCGGGAGTTAACATCTGAATGACATGCGGATATTGGGCATATTCATCCACCTCAAATACCGACAACATTTCCGGGTCTGCTGCTCCGGTCAGATTTGCGGGAATCAGTAAACAAAAATAGACCAATCCGATCAGAATGATGAATGCACAGGTGGTACGCTGATTTTTTTCCATAGCTGGTACTAATTATAGACGAATGAATTTTGAAATTTTTGAATATTCAAAATAAATTTGGGAATTATTAAATAACGGGATCAGAAATGAAATCATTCCCATAAGGAATAGACACGATCGACATACTCAACTGCCTTCTCACAACCGAATCCGAAATAGTTTTTCACAGTATCCCAAATCAAAGGGTATCCGTAAAGATAGGTGCTCGTGATTGCCCTTTGGACACATCCGGATCCGGCATAATAATTGGCGACCGCAATTTTCCATAAACTCTCGTAATCCGTAATTTCTTCTAACGGAAATTCGGAAGTATTCAGAATTATTTGTTCAATTTGGCTGGCACTTGCCTTGACAGCTGCGGTAATCAGATCAATTTCCTCGACAGTATTTGTTTTAGCGATCAGGCTGCCGATCAAAACATTTTGATCTTTTGTTTCCATTTCGGAGAAGCAGCTGCCACAGCGATTGGGTTGCATTTTAAAGATTGCATAGCAGAGTTGATTGAAGTATGCCGGATACCAATCCAATAACATTTTTATCCCCAGTATTGTGATTCGCCCCAATCCATATTCCCCTTCGATATCTGATTCCGGCCAAAACTGAGATTCTTGAGCTACCATTCCTTTTACCAGTCGGGGAGGAACATTATATTTCTTTCCGGTTTCATAGAACCGATCATTCTGCTTATTTTGCCATTCAAATAATTTTCCGGAACAAGACTCAAGACCACAGGCATTTGCTGATTCTCCTCCCATTAATCCAAAGCCAGGACAATGTGACGGATCAACCAGTCCGTGCCAAATCATTTTGCCGCAAAGAATGTCATATGGTTTATTTGTAATCAGGTCGTCTTTCGAATCCGGCTTTATAAGCATCTTGGAAACCGGTTTATAACTCGCTGGAAATAAGCCCCATAGATCTGATCCGGGAGGAATAAAATCCGGATAAGAACGGCTTAATAGATCAAAATGATACTTTGTCGGATCCGATCGATCCGGTAAAACCCGATATTTCACCCGGTGATGAGCACTTTGCACTCCGTTCGAGTTCATTGTCCAGTAATAAAGCCATTCCCCTTGTTCACCGGTCACACGAAGCGGTACCCTGCATTCGGAACTTTCGCATTCTCCTTCGAAAGTTCCCATCCGAATCCGGATCTTTATCGGGAAAGATGTAAAAGCGGATGAATCGACCATTCGAATTTGAATTTCCGGTATTTGTTGACAGAGTTGACTTGGCAGACAATCGACCAGTTCAAATCGGAGCGGTGGGAAAGCCCCGATGGAATCCTGGGTTTTTTCTTCGGGAATTTCATTTTGTGAAATGATCGGTCCGGTTCTTCGAAGGAACAGACCGGTACAATTCTGATTTTCGATGATATGATCACATGGCGGAGTCGTTTGCCATTCGAAAAGGATTTCGGGACCACACTGTTCTAAAATTTCCTGTTCTCCGGGCTGAATTTCGGAATTGATCATCAATGTACAAACTGTTTGAGAGGTATTCCAAGAGGCAAGTTGCCAAACGATTTGTTGATCGGATGATGCTGCAAATATAGAGATTGAAGTACAAAAAATCAGGAAGATAAAGAACGAAACAGAAAGAAGAAGAAAGAAGGATATCCTTTTCTTTCCTCTCATAAAAGGTCACTCGTTCTTTGTTACGAGATCATTTGATTTTAGAAGCATGATTCTATTTTTGATCTATCTATATTTATGATATGAAATGATCGATCCGATAAAACCTGGAAAATTATAC
>JALHEL010000545.1 GCA_022837205.1 Leptolinea sp. | reverse complement strand
AAGGGGTAGAAAGTGCAACGCGATTTGGATCATCATGACAAAATCCATCGTATGAATCCCCAATGCGTTCAGCGGATGAAGGATGTGTTGTAATCCATGGATCATTTCCGAAGCAGATACACAAAAAGTCATCAGACTGATTGCCAATATCAATGCACTGAATCGAAAAATCAACAACAATCCCGACATTAAGCTGAGAATCGAAACTTGAATCGGCCCGACTCGAAACAACACGGACTGACCTCGAATCGGGAAGAAAGCAATTTGAATCAACGCAATAACGATCAAAAAAGGTAGAGGGATCAATATTCCTTTTAGAGCAAAACGCAAAGGAATTTTGGCGATGATTAATCCGATAAGAGAAGCGATTAATCCGATACCGACACCGATTATCGAAGGACTGAATGTCATCGCTAAAATCAAGATCCCGAATCCGATCAGCTTCGAACCGGGCTCAAGGTGATGAAGGATAGATCCGGTCGGAATGTATTGTCCGATCGTGGTTTTTGAGAGAAAATCAAAGTCATTCATTTTTATTAAAACTTGGTAAAGAGTTCACTTCGGTAAAAATTTCAACTAATGTTACAGCATCAGATGAAATCGGCCAACCTTTATCCCGTAAACATTGTGCAAAACGGACGGAAATCGGTTGATCCAATCCTACCGACTCCAATTTCTCTCGGTCGGAAAACACTTGGGAAACCGGTAAATTAGATATGCTTCGACCTTCCGATAGGACAGTCACATTTTCTGCCAATTCGACGATATCGTCCATATTGTGAGTTGAAATAATTAACTGCATCTCATTTTTTTGCAGCGATCGCAGATTCTCTATCAAATTTCGCCGGGATCGCGGATCAAGTCCGCATGTCGGCTCATCCATAATCAAAAGCGAAGGATAAGAGGCCAGAGTAGCCGCCAAAGCCACTTTCCGCTGTTCGCCTCCACTTAAAGTAGCGGTAATTCGATCTTTGAAGGTTTCAAAATCAAGCCCCACAAAATTCATAGCCCATTTCACGCGTTCCCGTAAATTTTCCGTCCCGTAAAATAATTTCGGACCGTAAGCAATTTCGTCTCCTACATATTGTTTGAAAAAATAGGATTCCGGATTTTGGAAGACCAATCCGGCGTAATGTCGCAATGCCCGCAGATCGAAATTCATGGAATTCAGAT
>JALHEL010000544.1 GCA_022837205.1 Leptolinea sp. | reverse complement strand
CGTATCGTATTTGTCTTCCTTTGGAGCCACAATAATGCCGTTATCCATGAGCATTGTAAAATCACGCCATGCCAACGAATGACCAAGATTTCCTTTCGGAGCGACGGGTTTCGCTTCGCCATCACGATAAAAAATTATACTCGACCCGTCGCAATAAAAAAAGCTAAGCCCCAGCATTACGCCACCTCGCCTTCTCCCGTCCAAAAACCGCCCAATCTCCCTTGAATGGAGAAAAGATTTTTTAGCACGTCGCCTCGCTCTTTTTTAAGCTTAAAGGAAATTTCCCAAAACTCTAAGCCTTGGCAATAACGAAGGTTAATCAACGTCCGCTCGTCGTCGCTCAAGCCGTCCAGAAACGCCTCCATTCGCCCGATGTTAATCAACGTCCGCTCGTCGTCGCTCAAGCCGTCCAGAAACGCCTCCATTCGCCCGATGTTGCGGCTTAAGGTCCGGTAACCTTCGTGTTCTTCTTTGAGCTGGAGAAGCCGTTCTTGCGGCGTCACGTGGTCGCCGCCCTGAACACGATCTGCCTTTAGAATGGGACTATTTAAAACTACGTCCTCAAGATATCGATCGATTCGCTTTTTTTCTGGTAGCCAATCGTGAAAATAACTTTTTATGAGAGCGTTGCCCAGACCTCGCAAAGTTTGCGTCAATTCTCGGTTCATGGAAAAACCCCTTTCTAGGTTTTTGAATGGAGTCAAAAAATCTCCATCGCCACCCCGGGGGCTATAACCTGCTCCCTCCAATCGAGCCGCCTCGACGGATCTTGCTTGAAAGCGACCTAAGGTATTCTTGCCGCTCATCCTCTTCATAAAAAAATTCTTCTTTGAGCTCTCGGAAAATTTCGTCAATGATTTTCTTACTACTTTTTTCCATAGCGACTGGAAAGCCTTTTCAGGATTTTTAAAAATTCGCCGTGGAGCAAATCGACAAATTCCATAAAAAGCCCCCCTTTACCATGCTAAATATACCCATACCCCCTTTATGTCCAATTTCGCAATCACTCGCGCCTGACTCGCCTCGGGGTTCGCTCCCTAGGAGCCCTAGACTTTTTATAGCCCCCCGGGGGTATGGGGTAAGAGGGGGTAATACCCCTCCACCCTATGCCACCTTGTCCTTGAGCTTTTGTTGGAGATCCCAGGCTCGCTCGAAAGCCTTTTGCCGTGCATTCTCCTCTGTGAGAAAAACCTTGAGCCGATTAAAAACTTCGTCGAACTTTGCCCGGACCGCCGGCTCGGACGATTCAAGCCATGCCGCCCAATCGGCTGGCGGTTCTTTTGGAATGGAGGGTTGGGAAAGTTTTTGTTCAGGCTCCCATGGCTCCAACTTTTTAGGTTGACTAAGATCCTTCAAAGAAACATCTCCTTTCTTTTGAATGGCTGTCAAAAATCTATCCAAAGAATTATTTCCTTTCGTTTTGAATCCGTCCGGGAAAATTTCCAGAAGATTGCCGACGCTAGGTACAACCGGTGCAACCGGCGCAACCCGTGCAACCGTACCTTGTAAGCCCTTGCTATCACTAGGGTTGATAGGGTTGCATTCCCTA
>JALHEL010000543.1:506-1682 GCA_022837205.1 Leptolinea sp. | reverse complement strand
TAAAAGGCACATCGGAGAAAGAATCTTCGACCAAGGATCGATCTGCACTCAGATATTGATAAGGTTAATTAAACATCGTGGGTCCGGCTGATTCCGATAATCAGAAGGAAGAATCCGTTCGATCAATCCATTATCTCGCAGAATTCTATTTCCAGGATGTAAATTTCCCCAAATGAACCGATGATCTGCAGCTGATTTTTTTTAGATTGATATTGTTTATCAATATTTTTTTACTCAAAATCAACCGTTTTGAACTTGAGTGTATTACAGTTCTCCTTAATAATCTGAATTTTATCTTCCGAGATACCTCCCGGAACTTCAATATCAATCTCAAGTGTAACGGTGGCTTTTGTATCAACGTCACTGGTTAGATGAGTTAACACTTCTTCTGAAATATTGCTGGCATCCCTTCCCAGGCGCTTGGGGTCTAATTCAACTGTGGCATGAAATCTGTGAATAAAAGTCTTTTTCCCCTGTTCCGATTCCCCTTCATTGGAAGATCTGCCAATAAAATCTAATCGATCGTTGACAGAATTAGGTGATAATTCGGCCAAATTAACATATTCACCTTGTCCCAACCGGGTTTTTCCCGTTTTTTCGAGTTGTTTTTTTGCGACTTCGGGTTTTACTAATAAGCTTTCATGATCGATAGCAACGGAGGGAATTTCCGCCGCAATTAAACCCAAATAGGTTCCGTCGCTTTTTAAACCGGAAGCATAAGCAAAATATTCTTCCCAATCAGTGGAATTTACGCCGTCTCGGATTGTCTTGATTAATACTTCTTCATCTCTCAGCCTGGGAAGGTAAAGATATTGAGCCAGATTTCCCCATAGCTGATCGATATGAATATGATTTTCATCCTTCCAAAGCCAACGATCCAATTCTATGCGCAAGAGAGCCGGTGCCCAATCTGTAATTAATTGCTCTTCCATTTTTAACTTTTTGGATGCCCGGCTTACCAATTGATCACCGTTTTGTAACCGGTAGATTGTCCAGTTGACCGGATCGGTTCCTTCCTGCGTCGGAATAAGTAAAAAGCAGAAGGTCTCGGGCAATTGTGCATTAATTCTGTTATCATACTCACGAATTTGATTTTCCACTTCGCGTTTTTGGTGAGAATCCAGATTTAATTGCTCTTCATCTTGTAGAATGGAGGTCCAAGCTAACCAATTCCGG
>JALHEL010000543.1:0-456 GCA_022837205.1 Leptolinea sp. | reverse complement strand
ACCGCATTCTCCAAATCGGGTAGACGATCACCGTCTGCGGCCAGAAAGATAAGCATATTGCGATAGAGACGAGAAATATTTCCTCTGTTTTCAAGAATATCTTGTGCAACGTGGATTGCATCACTTTCTTTGGATTGTTTTCGCTGTACGGAGGAAGGATTCAATATGACCAAGCGACATGCTTGTTCATCGGGTACATCACCACTGTTTTTCGGAAAAGCATGTACGCCGGCGAAATCCCCTCGGTCATTCCGAACGGAAGATTTCATCCGCTTAGTAATTTCATCTTCAACAATTTCAGGCTTGTGTTCATATTGGGCGGCTCTGTCAGATGCGATTTTTTTGATTGTCGGCCGAATATCAAACCAATAACGGGTTGATTCAGAAGAGAGATAAGTCAACTGTTCCGATAAGCGCCGAAGTGCGTCCCCAAATACAGACGGCTGTTCGCCGGGT
>JALHEL010000542.1 GCA_022837205.1 Leptolinea sp. | reverse complement strand
GGAACGCCCCTCTGCTTTTTGCAAGAATTCCAAGCAAATCCGCACGCATACGTCAAATTATGGCGGCATCATGCGGCACAGGATAAAGCAAACCGGCTCAATCAAATTGCTTATGAACGCGGAGAAAAATGGATATCCCGCTACGGCGGCAAAATATCCTCCGAATGGGAGGTCCCCAAAGTATGGCAGATTTTGGATGAGGCACCGGAAATATATCAGGCGACGGATTGTTTCATCGAAGGGGCGGACTGGGCCGTTTGGGCACTGACCGGCAAATTATCCAGGAATACCTGTACCGCCGGTTATAAAGGGATTTGGCACAATAAAGAAGGATATCCTTCCAAAGAATTTTTCAAGGCTTTAGATCCCCGTTTGGAAAATTATGTCGAGGAAAAATTGAATTATCCCATGGTTCAATTGGGGACTAAAGTGGGAGGGTTGACAGCGGAGATGGCCGCAAAGACCGGTTTACTCGAAGGAACCGCCGTCGCAGCTGGGAATGTGGATGCCCATGTTACGGTTCCGGCATTGAAAATAACCGGTTCCGGAAAAATGTTGGCAATCATCGGGACCTCCACCTGCCATATTTTGTTGGGAGATTCCGAAGAATCCGTTCCCGGAATGTGCGGTGTGGTGGAAGGCGGGGTTTATCCGGGCTTCTACGGATATGAGGCCGGACAAAGCTGCGTCGGAGACCATTTTGCTTGGTTTACGGAGAATTGTTGTCCGGCGGAATATACGGATCAAGCCGAAAAAGAAGGAAAGGATATCCATGCTTTCTTAACGGAAAAAGCCGAAAAACTGGCAGCCGGTGAAAGCGGTTTGGTTGCGCTGGATTGGTGGAACGGGAATCGATCGGTTTTGGTCGATGTCGATTTAACAGGGATGATTTTGGGGATGACGTTGGCAACACGACCCGAAGAAATATATCGGGCACTAATTGAAGCGACGGCTTTCGGTACCCGAAAAATTATCGACGCTTTTAATGAGAACGGGGTTCCGGTGTCGGAATTCTATGCCTCGGGAGGAATTTCCAAAAAGAATCCGCTTATGATGCAAATCTATGCCGATGTGATCGGGCTCCCGATTCATATTGCCGGATCCGCTCAGGGTCCCGCATTGGGGAGTGCGATTTTTGCCGCGGTGGCAGCCGGAAAAACGGCGGGCGGGTATGATGA
>JALHEL010000541.1 GCA_022837205.1 Leptolinea sp. | reverse complement strand
ACAAAACCGATCGAAGAATATGATGTTGAGAGAAATTTTTACAATTGTCTGATTATTCCGGGCTTATACAACATGCACACTCATACCCCCATGGCTGCTTTGCGTGGGTTAGGGACTAATTTACCGTTGGACCGTTGGTTATTTGAAGCCATGCTTCCGATCGAACAAAAAATGACGCCGGCGGATAAGAGCGTGGGGGTCAGGTTGGAAATGATGGAAATGTTGGCTTCCGGAGTGGTCTCTTTTTCTGATATGTACCATTATCCGAACCATTATATCGAGGATGTGATTCAATCCGGTATGAAAGCAAATCTGAGCTTTCCGATTATGGCGGTTATGGCTTCCGATTCGGATAAAAATAAAGAGATTATGCGACTGTCAGTTGAATTCTTTGATGAATATAACGGTTCTGCGGACGGAAGAATTATGACGGATTTTGCGATTCATGCCGAGTATACCAATAATGTCGAAATCGTCCGCGAGTATTCGGAAATATGTAGGGGAAAAAACGGTCGGATGCATATTCATCTTTCCGAAACCAAAAAAGAACATGAAGAATGCAAGAAACGTTATGGAAAAACTCCGGCTGCCTGGTTCTATGATCTGGGAACGTTTGACAATCCGACGATCGCCGCACATTGTGTGATGGTGGAGCCGGAAGATATTTTCTTACTGAAGGAAAAAGATGTGACGGTTGTCCACAATCCTTCCAGTAATATGAAATTGGGAAGCGGTGTTATGCCGATTCGGAAGATGAAAGAAAAAGGACTGCGTATAACGATCGGAACGGATTCTTCCGCCAGTAATAACAACCAAAATATGATCGAAGAAATGGCTTTAACCGCATTAATTCATTGCGGTTTTTCTCAGGATCCGACCGTTTTGTCTCCAAACGAAGTCCTTACGATGGCGACTTTGAACGGTGCAGCTGCACAAGGACGTTCGAATTGCGGAGAATTGGAAGTGGGAAAGAAAGCCGATTTAGCAGTGATTGATCTTGATAAACCCCATCTGATGCCGATTCATGATTATCCTTCCTTGATTGTCTATTCCGCACAAGCTGCGGATGTAATCATGACAATGGTAGACGGAAGAACTCTTTATGAAAAAGGTGAATTTTTATCGATCGATAAAGATCGAGTGAAATTCGACTTAAAGAAATCGCTTGAGAGATTGTTT
>JALHEL010000094.1 GCA_022837205.1 Leptolinea sp. | reverse complement strand
ACCGTATCACCCTATTCATTTTGCTTTCGAAATCAGATCTTTTGCAGCGGTAAATCATTTTTGGGAGAAAAAAGAAAACTTTGGGGAGATGATCAATAGATGATCCATATCGGAGACAAACGAATTCTTCTGGTTGCGGGACATTATGGGAGCGGGAAAACAGAATTTTGTATCAATTTAGCGATCGATCTGGCGGAACAAGGGATCAAAACAGCTTTAGTTGATTTGGATATTGTAAATCCATATTTTCGAACGAGAGAAAAAACGCAGTTCCTTGAAAGCAAAGGAATTAAAGTTTATGGTAATTTCTATAAAACCGAAATTACCATGGAAATACCCGCACTGAGCGCCGAAGTGCGAACGCCGTTGGAAGATCCGACTGTTTATACCATTATCGATTTGGGAGGAAATTCAGCCGGGGCATTAGTTGCCATTCAGTTCGAAAAATATTTTGTTGAAGGAACTTATGAATTTTTGGATGTGATCAATAAGAACCGTCCCGAAACATCCACCATCGAAGGAGCTGTAAATCATTTTCATGATATCGAAGAACGAACGGGCTTAAAATTTACCGGATTGATTAATAATACACACCTGCTTCGTGAAACCACCATTGAAGACATACAAAAAGGTCTGGAATTTTGCGAGGAACTTTCAAATATACTGAAAGTTCCTCTTTTATTTACGGGCTGCCCGAATTATTTATATGAGCAGCTGCTATTGTCTAAACTGATGGAAAAAATCAACCACCAAATCCTACCGATTCATTTTATTATGCGAGATACATGGTTGGATAAAAAACTTTAGAAGGAGAGTGAAATGATATGGGCAAGTATCTTGTGAAGTTCAACAGGGACAAATGTAAAGGATGCGAATTATGCGTCTCTTTCTGCCCCAAAAAGATTCTCGAAATTGACAAGGTGGATATGAATGCAAAGGGTTATCATCCCGCTAACGTAAAACCGGGGCAGATGGATGAATGCATCGGTTGCCTGAGCTGCGCTTTGATGTGCCCGGACAATGTAATCAGCGTCTATGAATTGTCAGGAGATGAAAAATGACAGAAAAAGTATTGATGAAGGGAAACGAAGCTTTTTGTGAAGCTGCGATTCGAGGCGGCTGCCGGTTTTATGTCGGCTACCCGATTACCCCACAAAGTGAAATACCTGAATTTATGTCTCATGAAATGCCGAAACGCGGAGGAACGTTTATTCAAGCCGAAAGCGAATTAGGCTCTATCAATATCGCTTACGGGATCGGTTGTGCAGGCGGAAATGTATTTGTTTCATCGGCATCTCCGGGCATTGCATTAATGCAGGAAGGGCTCAGTTTTCTTTGTTCGGCTGAAGTGCCGGTGGTTCTTTTAAATGTCTCCCGCAGCGGTCCCGGAATCGGCGGAATTCAACCCGCACAGGCTGACTATAACCAGGTTACCCGCGGCGGAGGAAACGGAGATTATAAAATCCCCGTTTTGGCGCCTTCCACAATGCAAGAAGCGGTAAATATTATTTACGAATCTTTTGAGACGGCAGATAAACTGCGAAACCCGGTCATCATCTTAGCTGATGGAATGATGGGACAAATGATGGAACCGGTCACTTTGCCGGAGCCTAAACAGCTTTACAAAGATGAGGCGGATATCCCGAATTACAAACCGTGGGCTCTGACCGGAAGCAAAGGAAAAAGTCATCGAAATGTAATTAAATCTTACCGGGCTCTGCCGGAAGATCTTGAAGTACACGTTAATCATTTGTTTGAGAAGTATCGAAAAGCGGAAAAAGACTTGGTTCGATATGAGACCATCAATACAAAAGATGCCGAAATCGTCTTTGTCGCCTTTGGAACGATGGCAAGGATCGTTTCCGAGGTTATCGAAGTTCTCAATGCCGAGGGGATTAAAGCCGGCATGATTCGGCCGATTAGTCTCTGGCCATTTCCGAAAGCTCCTTTTGATGAATTATCTCCCGACAAAACGAAGGTAGTAATCTCGACGGAATTGAATATGGGGCAGATGATTTTTGATGTTCAACTCAGTTTGAACGGAAGAATTCCGGTCAGATTAATCAATCGAGTGGGCGGAATTGTGCCTACGACAGATGAAATTGTGGAAAGAGCAAAAAAGATTCTGGGAGAAATCAAATGAAACCAGTATACGAACCGACTATTGGAATGTTGCCGGTAGATACCAGTTATTGTCCCGGCTGCGGGCATGGTATTGCCCACAAATTAATTATGGAATGTATAACCGAAAAGGGGCGCCTTGGCGATACGATCGGCGTCTCACCGATCGGTTGCAGTGTTGTCGCACATGAATTCATGAATATCGAAATGTGTGAATCGGCACACGGCCGTGCTTCGGCGGTGGCAACGGGCATCAAACGAGTCCATCCGAATCACCTTGTATTCAGTTATCAGGGTGACGGGGATATGGCTTCCATCGGAGTCACCGAAATTGTCCATGCAGCGATTCGCGGAGAAAAAATCACAACTTTCTTTATCAATAACGCGATCTTTGGCATGACCGGCGGACAAATGGCTCCCACAACCTTAATCGGCCAAAAAGCCACAACCTGTATCGACGGACGGAAAAAAGAGGTCAACGGAATGCCGATTCGAATGTCCGAAATGCTCGCAACCATCGAAGGAGCAGTTTATATTGAAAGAGTGGCTTTAAATACTCCCGGTAACGTTAGAAAAGCAAAAAAGGCTGTCATGAAAGCGCTCGAAGTTCAGGAAAAAGGATTAGGATTCTCTTTAGTAGAATTTATTTCATCCTGTCCGACGAACTGGGGACTTAGCCCGATTGATGCCCTTAAATGGGTTGGAGATAATATGATCCCATATTATCCGTTGGGAGTTTTTAGATCACCGGAGGGAATGTAATTATGGCAAAGGAAAAATTATTCTTTGCGGGTTCGGGTGGACAGGGAATTCTGCTGATGGGGAAGATGCTTTCTTATGCGGCAATGCATGAGGGGAAAGAAGTTACCTTTTTACCATCTTACGGAGCTGAAATGCGCGGAGGAACCGCTAACTGTACAGTAATTATTTCGGATAAACCGATCAGCAGTCCGCTGATTCAAACGGCAGATGCATTGATTGCTATGAACCTTCCATCCATGACCAAATTTGAAAATATGGTTGAACCCGGAAAATTTTTATTCGTCAATTCCTCAATTATTAAAGAAAAACCGACCAGGAACGATATTCAGGTCGTTTCTGTCGATGCAAACGGATTGGCGGAAACTCTGGGAGTGCCGAAATCAGCAAATATGGTTATGCTGGGTGCGGTCGTTCGGACGACAAAGGTGGTGAAAATCGAAAGTATTATCGAAGCGATGGAAAAGGAATTAACCGGGAAGAAAGCCAAATTCTTAGAAGGGAATATTTTAGCGCTGAACTCCTGGAATCCAAATTAATATATTAGGAGTGAAAACCAAATGAAACACAGCTTCAGTATTACGCGGTCAACGAACCCAAAACAAAAACCGAATCCGGATAAATTGGTTTTTGGAGAAACTTTTACCGATCACATGTTTATCATGGATTATTCGAAAGATAAAGGGTGGCACGACGGAAGAATTGTTCCGTACGGTCCAATTTCGCTTGAACCGGCTGCGGCTGTGTTTCAATATGCGATTGAAATGTTCGAAGGCATGAAAGCCTATCGTACCGACACCGGAAAAGTTCAGCTTTTTCGACCCGATATGAATATCAAACGCACCAATAATACCAATGATCGTATTTGTGTGCCACGGATTGATCCCGATTTGATGTTGGATGCTATTAAAGCGATCGTGGATTTCGATCGGGATTGGATTCCCGACCGACCGGGGACTTCTCTTTATATTCGCCCGTTTATCATCGCGGATGAACCTTATCTCGGTGTCCATCCGGCGAAACATTTCCTGTTTATCATTATTCTTTCACCGGTCGGATCCTATTATGGCGTCGGCGGCGGTTCGAATCAACTTCCGGCAACAAAAATCTATGTGGAAGACAAATATGCCCGAACGGCAGTCGGCGGAACCGGTGCGGCAAAAATCGGTGCGAATTATGTGATCAGCCTTAAAGCGCAAGAAGAAGCGGCGGAAAAAGGGTATGATCAGGTGCTTTGGCTGGACAGTGCCGAAAAGAAATACGTTCAGGAAATCGGTACCTCAAATGCTTTCTTCGTTATCAATAATGAAGTCATCACCGCTCCGCTGGATGACGGGACCATTTTGCCCGGAATCACGCGGGATTCCTGCTTGGCGCTGCTTCGGAAATGGGGTATTCCTTGTTCGGAACGTCCTTTGACGATCGAAGCTGTTTATCAGGCTGCGGAAGATGGGACGTTGAACGAAGTTTTCGCATCCGGAACCGCGGCGGTTATTTCTCCGGTCGGAGAAATATGCTGGAAGGGAAAGAAAATACCCGTAAAGACCGGACCGATCGCTCAGAGGCTGTATGATGAACTGACAGGAATTCAGACAGGTAAGATTCCCGATACCATGGGTTGGACTGTCGAAGTCGAGAAGATTTAATCGGTTATTGAAAAAGCCGGCAATATTTTCCAATATTGCCGGCTTTTATTTAATGTCTTCCGCTTCTTTTCCGATCCTGACATTTTATCGAACGTTCGTCTCGTATTATTTAATCCGTTCCGTTATACGGAGGAAACAAAATGAGAAAAGTCGTTCCTTTGCCGATTCCTTCTGATTCGGCAGAAATCTTTCCTTTTTGCGCAATGATCAGCGCTTTACAAATTGCCAATCCTAACCCCATTTTGCCGCTGTTGGCATTTCGGGATTTGTCGGCACGATAAAAACGATCAAAAACATAGGGCAAATCTTCCGAATCGATTCCCGCCCCGCTGTCTCGAACTTCAATTCTCACGAATTCATCAAAATATGCTTTGAGTGAGATTGTGCCATTCTCGGGTGTATATCTTAAGGCATTTTCAATCAAATTATGAAGAACCTGAATCATCCGATCTTCATCGGCTAAGATATCAGGGCAATCTTCCGAAACATCATAGACGAAGCGAATATTCTGCTTTTTCAAAATAGGCAGGTAAGTCTGATAGACCCGTTCCAGCATTTCAGCGGGACGGATCCTTTCAAATTGAAAATCCAACCCGCCTGCTTCCACTTGAGATAATGTGGTTAAATCATCTACAAGCCGTTTCAGACGCTGCAATTCCGATTTGATGATTTGTAATCGGTTGGAGTTTATCTCAACGCCTTCATCTTCAGCCATTTCAATATATCCCGAAATAATCTGTATCGGCGTGCTTAAATCATGAGTAATATCAGCGGTTAGTCTCTTTCGTTGCAAATCGGCTCGGACCAGGTCCGTACTCATTTGATTAAAGGTCTGAGTCAATTGTCCGATTTCGTCTTCGGAGGTAACGGGCACGGTTTGATCAAGATTCCCCGCCGCTAAAGCTTTCGAAGCCTTTGTCAATCGCTGAACGGGTCCCAAGATTCGCTTGGAAAAGAGAAATCCCATTAAGATCGCCAAACAAACACCGATTATTCCCGCAAATATGATCGCTCGCGTTGTCCTTTCCAGATATAGTTGCTCTTCATTGCTCAGTTTAAATTTGAGTTGTGTATCGGGTAAAATCCATGCGATGATTTCTCCGTCATATTCGACAGGGACCGCATCCTTCATCATGTTTTCGGGAACGATCTCCCCCGGTTCATAACCCATTGTAGGAATCAACGCCCGATATTGAGCATCGACCAAACCGTGAAGACCACGAATATCAGGTGAATTCTGTGGGTTGTCTTGCGGTTTAATGACCGGTTTCATTTGCGCGACCGCATCGCTGTCGGAATTCACCGCTTCCGGTGCCGGCAAACCGCTGGCGAAGCCGTTTCGGACATAACGATCAAAAAAGCCGTCCAATGTTCCGTTTTCTTCGTAGTAAGTTTGGACCGCTTCCTTCATATTGGCTGTTTGCTGTTCTACAACCATATTCATCAAGGATTGTCCGGAATTCCAGCGAACCAGCAATGAAACGACAATGACCGTTATCAGGGCAATGAGTAAATAAGAAAAAATCATTTTGCTTCGAATATTCTTTTTCATCAGGAACCTTCCAGAAAACGATATCCGATTCCAAAAACAGTTTCGATATATTTTGGTTGATCAAGCTCATCCCGGAGCTTCATTCGAATATTCCGAATATGAATTTTTAACGTTGCTTCGGATCCGCTGAAGCCGTTCTCGATTAAGCGGATGCACAGATCTTCTTTCCTCACGACTTTGCCCTGCGAATCCATCAGGATATCGAGAACGAAGAATTCTAAGGGTGTCAATTCGACCGGCTCATCCCCTAAAGTGACTTTATGGCGACTGCGATCCAATTGAAGGTCGCCGATGATTGTGATCGGTTTTTCCTCTTCTCTTGGAGTGGAACGTCTCAGAACCGCCCGCATACGCATCAGCAGTTCTCTCAGCTTGAAGGGTTTGGTAATATAATCATCCGCTCCGAGTTCAAAACCGTGAACGATATCCGCTTCCTGCTGTTTTGCGGTAATCATAATAACCGGCAGATCGGAAGTTTTCCGCAATTGGCTGATAAATTGATACCCGTCCATATTCGGCATCATGATATCGAGCAAAATCAGGTCCGGTTGTGATCTCTCAATGGAATCGAAGGCTTCGATTCCATCACCGGCGATTTCCACTTCGAAGCCCTGACTTTCCAGAAAATCACGCAGCATGATCTGAATATTACGGGTATCATCAATAACCAACACTTTGCGTGCCACTTATTCTCTCCCAAGCATCAC
>JALHEL010000093.1 GCA_022837205.1 Leptolinea sp. | reverse complement strand
TACATTTCCGTATAATGATCTTCAAAAGCCGGATACCAGGCATCCCATCCCGTCCGATAATCGTTTCGTGGATCATAATCCCCGACATATCCCTCCGCCATTTCGGTAGATTTTTGCCGGAGAATCGTCACCATTTTTTCCCGTGCATCAGCCCGAAACAGGAACGGATCCGCAAATAAAATTACGGATGCCATGACGAAAATAAAAAACACCCCTTTACGAATTGTCCCACCGAGGCTGTTTATCCTTCGCAGTAATCCGAGGATAAGATAAACCAGAATCGCCAGGAAAAAGAAAAAACCATAGAGTCGGGTTGCCACGGAAAGGCCGGTGAAAACCGCCGCCAAATAGAAATTGCGACCGTATCGGAATCGATCCCGCTGCAGAAAATAAAGTGTCAGACAAACAAACAGCAAATTCAATCCATCGGGATGCCAAAATCCCTGATTGTTTTGCAGCGTCCCCGGTGCCGATAAAAGAAAGAGAAAAACGGGAGCGCTGATCCAAAAACTTTTCCAGCGGGTAAATAAAAAGGTGAGGACCAGGCAGGCTAAAATGACCGGAATCACCGAAACAAAAATTCGAAGTAACGGCAAATTAATCTGAATCTGTTCCGCAAAATTTTCTCCCGAAATCAACTTTATCGGAAACAGAACCAACGTTGACCAAGCATAAAAAGGGTAGCCGTAATGATAATCTTCATAAATAAACAAATGGTAAAGTGTGGCGGAAAATGTCTCCCCGGGTTTCATGATATCCATCAAGATCGGGTAAATAACAAACTCATCACCGCCATACCGGGCAAACGCTTCCATGTTCTGCGATCCGTTAAGATTTGACGGTATCAAAATCAGGATATAAGCTACGGATAGAATGACAAGAAAGCGAAAAACTTTCTTTTGATTTGCGGACAGATCTTTCCAACGCGGGAATAATCGATATTTTTCGGCATAATGATTTTGACGAATGGTCTCCCCGTAACTTCGCCGGATACAAAGCAAGATTTGCAAAGCAATTAAGCCCACCCAAATAATTTGCGGACGCAAATTAGCGGGGATAAAAAGCCATGAAAATACAAAACACCAAATAGCAAAAAGGGTCAAACCCGAAAGAATAACGAGAGAAAAGAAAATCCGATCATTTTGCCTGAGAAAATCGTTCAGTGATTGTACCCTCTGTTCTGATCGGGGGTGGTTCTCTGAGAACAATTTTCCGATCAACAAGAAAAGCGCCACGCCGACCAGCGTTATTCCGCCCAAGATGAATCTTTGCGCGGAATAACCGGCAAAAACAGCCGATTCATTTTCAGACGGATGCAGAAAAGTGAAGAAAAGCGCGACCAATCCCTCGATCGCGCTTATAATCATTACCTTTTGAATCGATTTTCGGCTAAGCTGACCAGCTACATCTTTCATATTCGGATCATTTTTACAATGCAGTTGTATCTCCTCCGAGTTTCACATCGATATTGATCTTCTTCCCGTTTCGAATCACTTCGAGGGTAACTTTATCTCCCGGAGAGTATTTAAAGAGACAGTTATAATATGCGCTGTTTTCCGTGATTTCATAATCTCCGATTTTTGTAATGATATCATTCCGCTTTAGTCCGGCTTGATCCGCGGGACTGCCCGGTTCGATGGCAAGAACGATGACGCCGTACTTAACAGGCAATCCGTAATTTTCCGCCAAACGCGGAGTGATATCCACCCACTGAATTCCCAGATAGGGTCTGGTAAGTTTTCCCTTTTCAATAATCTGTTGCGCAATTAACCTGACTGTATCGGACGGGATGGCAAAACCTAATCCTTCCGCATAAGTGGACGAGGTACTGGAACCGCGGACGATCATGACGTTGATTCCGATAACTTCGCCGGCTAAATTGACTAACGGTCCGCCGGAATTTCCTTGATTGATCGCTGCATCGGTCTGAATCAGATTTTCCATCTTATACCCTTTATCGTTTTCAAGAAAACGACCGGTGGCACTGACCACACCGACGGTAACGGTATTCTTAAAATTCCCCAGCGGTGAGCCGATCGCGATAACCGTTTCTCCGGATTTCAGCAGATTGGATTCGCCCAATTTTGCCACACCCGGCATGGTTCCATCCACTTTCAAAACTGCCAAGTCCGTAAATTCATCGGTATTGACGAGTTTTGCCGGAAGTGTAGTTCCGTCTGACAGTTCGACGCTCAGTTCCGTTGCCCCTTCCACAACATGATTGTTGGTAAGGATATACCCTTGATCACTGATAATCACACCGCTGCCCATACTGGTCGCAACATAGCTTGTCTGAAACCAGTAATAGCTGGCTGTAGTCGGGATGTTAGCGGTAACCGTTACGACGGCGGGTCCTACTTTTTCAACAACATTGGTAATTTCTGTTTCGACATTGGTGTAACTGACATTGAGTGTATTTGCGGCCGGTTGAGATTGCTTCAAAGTATTCTGCAAAGCAGTCACCGTCGCTTGAAGATTCTCGATCTGTTCGGCGGAAGCGGATGTTTCCGGCTTCGGTTCCGGAACAAAATTTGAAGAGATGAGAACCCCAATGAGGCATCCGATGAGGATCATGATGAACGCAGTAAACCAGGGGAATGACCGTCTGGGCTGTTTCCGATTGGAATCGGGAGACGATGAAACGAAGTTTGTGTTATTGTTATAAGAATTCACAGTTCACCTTCTTATCACTTTTTCTTATTCGATTGACTCGAACAGACCTTTAATTTATGGGCTGTCCGTTTGTTTATTTTTCTTTGATGCGCCCAAGAAAAGAAGAAGAACAGAGATGAAGCAGCCCATACCCAGGCATATTGTCCCGGTCCTTTTTCACCCGTACAGGCCGATATTCTCCGGATTTCGATCATACGGATTCGAGCATCTTGATCCGGATTGCGTAAAGATGCGCCGATTTTCCCGAAGAATGATTCCGGTTGAAAGGAAGATAAAGTTTTCGCGGTTTCTTCGAAAGTCAACAGACGGGCACCGGCGTTATACCAGCCGTTTTTTGACCAGATTTGGACGGCGGGATTGGCAACCAAAGTCCGGTAGATCTCCGGATTCTCCATAGCCGGCAGCAAGGCATAAATGACATCGTCTTTTTCGGTACAATTTAAAGCCAATTTGGTATTGTCCGGAAGGATAACAACCACTTGTTCCCCGGTTAAGGAAGGAAATGCGTTCAGAACATTCCCCAAACCGGATTGCCACATCCAGATCGGAAATTTTCTCTTAAAACCTTTTTTGCACGGTTCGATTGTCGCCCGAACGGAAGATAAAAAAGAAGAGGATGCCATTTCGATATTCTCTTTCCGGTTATGACTTCAAACGAGCATAAATCGTCGAAGTTCCGTCGGCTCCCTTGACTTCCTTGGTTTCGATCACATCCGGATACGCCTGAATTAACAAAGATAACTGTCGATAACCGAAAGTACGGGAATCAAAACCCGGGTCCAATTGTTGTAAGTGATGACCCAGAGTGCCGAGAAAAGCCCATCCGTTATCACGGGTCGCAAGGTCAAAAGCACTCCGTAACAACGGCAGCGGGTCGGGTGAATTGCCGTTTTCGACATCCGGAGCCGGACTGGATTCGGCGGATTTGGCGGTTTTCTTCTTATGCGCTGAATTGGCGGTTGTTCCGGTGCTTTTTAATGGTTCATTCTGCGGGACCAAGTTCTCGGTATAGACAAACAGATCACAGGCGTTGACAAAGGCACGGGGTGTGGTCTTCTTACCGATCCCCATAACAAAAAGTCCCTGTTCGCGAATGCGGGTTGCCAATCGTGTATAATCACTGTCGCTCGAAACCAGGCAAAACGCATCGACCGTTCCCGAATAAAAGATATCCATTGCATCGATGATCATCGCGCTATCCGTCGCATTTTTACCGGTTGTGTAGCGAAATTGCTGAATAGGTTGAATGGCATGAGTCTGCAAAACATCCTTCCACCCGCTCATATTGGATGCTGTCCAGTCCCCATAGATTCGTCGAATGGTGATTAATCCGTATTTGGTTATTTCCGCAAGAATTTTGTCAATCAAAGAGGCTTGTGCATTATCACCGTCAATCAATACCGCAATTCTCTGAGCGGGTGTAACGTCAGTGATATCCCGGATTGTGAAACTATTATTTTCTATTTCCTGCTTTTTCGCCACTTATTTCTTCCTTTATTCTCGATCCGTTATTAAGATCGGAAATGCTTCTTTTTCATAATTATAGTAGAGAATCCGTTACTTTAATATTAAAGTTGAATAATAAAAAGAGAAAATCAATGAAATGAACAAATCGGATTGATAAACCGTACATTATAAGGAGGATTTACGACAATTTGAGTCGGGTTTTAGATAGGTTCAAGGTAAAATAAATTGAATATGAAGACAGCCGGTGTAGGGGAAATAATCCCGAAAATTGATTCGTTTTATCAGGATTGCCTGAATTTGCTCAACGAAATTTCGATTGAATCGTTGTTGAATCGAACGGCGGAGATTGCAATTTCAGTCACAAATGCGACCTATTGTATCTGCGGTACAACAGATGAGGAAGATACCTTTACAAAAATCGTCTTACGCGGTTTTACTCAGGTTGAATTAGATTTGATTCACAGCGATGAGGAAGCTGCCGGTCAGCCGATTCGCAATATCCATTCGGATGCAATCATTAATATCGCCAGAGGAAAAGACCTTCCCGAAAATTACAATATTTTCCCCGCGAAAAGACCTTTTATCAGCTCCTTACTGTATGTCCCTATTTTTTATGGCAAGGAGAAAATGGGGTCGATTATTTTGCTGAATAAGATTGGTGCCCCTCAATTTGATTCGATCGATCAAAAATTTATCGAGATTTTGGCGCGATATGCCGGGTTTGGGATCAATAATACGATAATTTATGAGCGAATTGCCAATCGGGAACAGATGCTTGCGAAACGAAATGAGGATCTGGCTTTACTGAATGAACTGGCAAAGATTTCCGCTTCGTCCACAGAAAACCAGGATGCGATCGTTCACGAGACGATGCATCAGGTTATGGGATATCTGGATTTGGTTGTCGGAGAAGTTTTTTTACGGGATGATGACGCTCCCAACCAGTTCAAAATTGTATTCAAAGAAGGACACAATCTGCCTACCAGTTTGTTCGGGTTTTCGACTGTTCAGATGGGACAGGGAATTGTCGGAAAAGTGGCACAATCTAAGCGGAATTATTTGCTTTCGGAGGAAGAACTGGAAATTATCAACCAGAAAAGAGCGACAACAGTTGATTTAAACTATGTTGCGGTCCTTCCTCTTATTACAAGCGAAGGGGTTGTGGGAGTCTCTTGTCTCGGTACAAAATTGGTGGATGAAAAAGATACGTTAAATCTTCAGTTTTTGTCTTCGATCAGCAGTTGGATGGCAACTTTGATTCAAGACTATCGTTTAACGTTGCAAAGAAAACGGGTTGCCATTCTGGAAGAACGGGAACGCATCAGCATGGATTTACATGACGGTGTCATTCAATCTATTTACGGTGTGGGGTTGACGCTGGAGCATGCCCGCATTTTGGCAAAAGCGGATCCGGAAAAAGTCGAGGAACAAATTCAGGCATCCATCGATGCATTAAACGCGACGATTCGGGATATCCGGTCCTATATTATGGATCTTAAACCGGCACGCTTGACCGGTGAAAATTTGATTCAAAGTTTGCGCCGGTTGGGGAATGATTTTTATTCGAATACCTTGGTGACGACTGTTTTTGATCCCAAGGTTGAGACATTGGATCAAATTTCCGAGGATTATGCGAATGCTTTCTATATGATCTGCAAAGAAGCGTTGGCGAATATTACCAAGCATGCCAAAGCGACCCAGGTGATGATAACTTTTACGGAAGAACCGGATCGATATGTTTTGATTGTTCAGGACAACGGGAGTGGATTTGATCCGGCGAAAGGGCGAAAACCGGAGAGCCATGGTATAAACAATATGTTTGCCCGGGCGGAGAATCTGGGCGGAAAATTGGAAATGACATCCAAACCCGGCAAGGGTACGAAACTGGAAGTTTGGCTTCCGAAAACGGCGAAAGAAGGATAAATTCTTGGGGAACGACGATCATACACAGAATATTTCCGCACAGGCAGCCGAACGGGGAGAGCCATCTTACGTTTGGAGGGACGGCCAAAAACGCAGATTGAAAATGATCCAAACAGCTGCCGAAGGTCGAGACAGCGGGGTTGTTCTGGAAAACGGTTGCGGTGTCGGGGCTTATCTAAAACGATTGGCTCCCGTCGCAACTTTCAGCGTCGGATTGGAAGTGGAATTCGATCGGGCACGGGAGGCTTTAAACCTGGTCGGTGGCGAACGATCATCCGTCATAAATGCCGTAGGAGAAGAGCTGCCGTTTCCGGAAGATACTTTTGATCTGATATTGAGTCATGAAGTATTGGAACATGTGGATGATGATGTTGCCTGCCTGCGAGAAATAGTTCGTTGCCTGAAGCCGGGAGGAAGGTTGATTTTGTTTTGCCCCAATCGTTGGTATCCTTTTGAAACTCACGGAATTTATTGGAAAGGGAAATACCATTTCGGAAATAAGTTTGGGGTCAATTATTTACCGCGAAAATTAAGAGATAAACTGGCACCGCATGTGAACGTGTATACGACCAAGGATTTGCAGCGCAAATTGAATGGTCTTCCGGTCGAAGTCATTTCCAGGAAGGTCATTTTCGGTCATTTTCGGCGCTTATGATAATATTATTGCCCGTTCAAAGGGATTGGGACTGATGCTGCGAAAAATCTTGCTTTTTTTAGAAAGAACTCCCTTGAAAGCGCTGGGCCTTTCTCATTTTTGGGTGATTGAGAAAAAAGGTTGACAGCTTGTTTATAGTTTACGAAGATAAAAATCGGAACGAATCCGAAGATTAAACCATATTCGGATAAGAGTTATTGGAAATGGCTGTTCCTTTTCCGGATCGTTTGAATGTATGAAAGTATGATTGAATGATGAAATATTATATTTGGACTGAAGGTTGCCAGATGAATGTGGCTGACTCTCAGCGATTGGCATCCGCATTGGAACGTTTGGGGTATAGCGAATCACCGATCATCGAAGAAGCAGATGTGATTGTCCTGAATACCTGCATGGTTCGGCAAAGTGCCGAAGATAAAGCAATCGGCAGGCTCAGCTCGCTGAAACCGCTCAAAAAGAAAAATCCGGATCTGGTGTTGGGCGTAATGGGTTGTATGGTCGGATTTAAAGATCAGACGGAGATTCGCAAAAAATTGCCTTATGTCGATGTTTTTGCGCCGCCCTCCAATCCGAAGCCGATTATCGATTTTTTGATTCGGCAGGAGTATATCGGTGAAGCATCAGCTTCCCGAAATGTTGAAACGGATACAGTTTGGGAACCGGGCAAATTGACCTTGCCGGCTAGCCGCCGAAAAAAAACGGTCGCCGGCTTTATTCCGATTGTTTACGGTTGTTCTCATGCCTGTGCTTACTGTATCATTCCATATAAGCGTGGAGCGGAAAGAAGCCGCAATCCAGAAGAAATACTTGACCACGCGCGTTCATTGGCTGAGCAAGGTGTGAAAGAAGTCACCTTATTGGGGCAAATCGTAGACCGTTACGGATTGGATACAGCCGGTTATCCGACCTTGGCTGAACTGTTGCGGGAAATACATGAAATCCCCGGCATCGAACGAATTCGGTTTTTGACCAGCCACCCGAATTGGATAACGGATGAACTCTTGGATACGGTGCGCGAGTTACCAAAGGTCATGAAACATATTGAAGTTCCGGCACAAGCGGGCAATAATACGGTGCTTGAAAATATGCGTCGCGGTTATACGGATGAAGAGTATCGTAATTTGATTTCTCATATCCGCGAAAAGATACCGGGGGTCTCGATCGGGACGGATATTATTGTCGGGTTTCCCGGAGAAACAGAAGCGCAATTTGAAGATACATTCCGACAACTTGCGGATCTGAAACTGAATGTGGTGCATCTTGCCCGTTATTCTCCGCGAAAGGGCACTTTATCGGAGCGGACGATGCCGGATGATGTCTCCGATGAAGAAAAATGGCGGCGTTTTCGGGCCGTTGAGACGTTGCAGGAACAGATTGCAACCGAGCTTCACGCGGCCTTGGAAGGGAAAATTCTTCCTGTGCTGTTTGAAGAAAAACAAAAAGGCCGTTGGATGGGAAGAACAGAGCATATGGACCTGGTCTATGTCGAAAGCGAATCGGATTTAACAGGTCTGATTTTACCGGTGAAAATTAATTGGACGGGACCCTGGACGATGATCGGTGAACTCGTATAGCAATTGATAAGTGCATAAAATGGACAAAAAATCACTCAAGATGCTGGAATATCCGGAAGTCATTCGAAGACTTGCGCAATATGCAAGTTTTAATGTTTCGGAACAAATGGCACAAAACCTTCATCCCGAAACGGATTCTTCGATCATTCGCTATAAGCTCAGTCTGACAACCGAAGCTCGAAAATTGTTAAGTGTCAACGACACCTTTCGACTCGGCGGTTGCAGTGATTTACGTCCGTACTTGGAAGTTGCCCGGAAACAGGGAACTTTGGAAGCAAAAGCTTTTGTGGAAATTGCTTATACGCTTTCGGTCGCCAGAGATCTTTATCGTTCCCTGTCCCATCATGAAGCGGAATATCCCAATTTAGCTGCGATCGCAGAAAACTTGATTCCTCCGGCCGGTTTAATCGAACGGATTAATTTCACGGTCAATGATCGGGGAGAAGTATTAGACAGCGCTTCGGAGAAATTGACGTCGATAAGGCGTGAGATCCGCCTTTCTTATAACCGATTGTTGGGCAGACTTGAGAAAATGGTCAAGGAATCCCGCTATCAACCGATGCTTCAGGAACCGATCATTACCCAACGAAATGGGCGATATGTCATTCCTCTTAAAGCCGAATATAAAGGGCAACTGAAATCGATTATTCATGATCAATCCTCGAGCGGAGCCACCTTGTTTGTGGAACCGCTGGCGACAGTCGAATTGAATAATGTTTATCAGGCATTACAACTGGATGAACGAAATGAAATCATCCGAATTTTGCAGAACTTGACCGCTTTTGTCGGTGACTATGCCGATCAGATCGAACAATCGGTTGAAGCGTTGGCGAAAATTGATTTTGCCATGATGTGTGCCAAATATGCCGATGATTTGCGGGCGGCGGAACCGTTATTGGTTGATCCCTATAAAAAAACAGGGAATCCGGTCATCAAACTCTATCAGGCACGGCATCCGCTTTTACCGGTAGAAACCGCGGTTCCGATTGATGTTGTACCGGACGAAGAAACGTTTGCGGTTGTCATAACGGGACCGAATACCGGCGGTAAGACCGTATCCCTCAAAACAATCGGGCTGCTGATCCTGATGGCACAATCCGGTTTGCACATCCCAGTCCGATCCGGTTCGGAATTCTCGGTTTTCAAGAATGTTTTTGCGGATATCGGAGATGAGCAATCGATCGAACAATCGCTCTCCACTTTTTCGGGGCATATTACCAATATTATTCGAATTTTGAAAGAAGCCGATTCCAAAACATTGGTTTTACTGGATGAACTGGGGTCGGGAACCGATCCTCAGGAAGGTTCGGCTTTAGCGCGGGCGATCCTGCAGTATCTGATAAAAAAGCATATTCCGTGCTTTGTCGCGACTCATTTTTCCGAACTCAAGACTTTTGCTCATGTGACTCCGGGGGCGATCAACGCATCGATGGAATTTGATCTCAAAACATTAAGGCCTACCTATCGACTCAGTATCGGACTTCCCGGACGTTCAAACGCTTTATTAATCGCCGAGAAGTTGGGATTGCCTGCCGAAATTTTAGAGGATGCTCGTGAAACGATCGATCCCGAAGTTCAGGATACCGGAGCGTTGTTAGACGAAATTCATCGTCAACAAGAGGCGGCTCGAAAAGCGCGATCGCAAGCGGATCGGTTACGCAGTTTAGCAGAAAATGATGAACGCAAATTGCGAAAACAGTTGGAAGAGATCGAAGCAGAAAAAGAAAAAATCCTAAGCGAAGCACACAGCGAAACCGAAGAGGAAATTAAAGAACTAAAAACGGAGCTTGCCAAATTGCGCAAAGCTTATGCGGCAGCCAAAATACCTCTCGGCGAGTTGAAACCGCTTGAAGAAGGGTTAAAAGAAAGTGAAAGAGCCGCTCAATCCATCGAGAACCATATCGAAAAGAAAAGCAAATTGAAGACTTACCATGCGGCTCCGCTGAAGATCGGTGAAAAAGTCCGGGTTCGTTCGTTAGGAACGAATTCCTTAGCTACGATCACAACAATAGACGGAGACGAAGCCGAAATTCTGTTGGGAGCGCTGCGAATGCGGGTTCCGATAAAAGATTTGATTCGGAAATCCGATGATACGGGGAATAACGATGAAAATACCGGAGGACCGACCGGAAAGCCGGAATCCCCGGCTAAAATGGAAGAGCGAAAAGGAAGCGGTGAAATTTTCCATCCTTCGCCGGGTGTGGAAATAGATCTCCGCGGAAAAACCGCCGAGGAAATGACCGATCTATTGGAAAAATATCTGGATGAGGCTGTTTTAGCCGGACTTCCTTATGTTCGAATTATCCACGGAAAGGGGACGGGAAAATTGCGGCAAGCTGCCCGGCAATTTCTGTTGGATT
>JALHEL010000540.1 GCA_022837205.1 Leptolinea sp. | reverse complement strand
ATGGTAAATATTCCGGCGGCTCCCAGTTGCCATGCGCTTCGCCATAAAGTGCCGATATTTTCCCCGTTCCGCGGTTGAAAAATTCCGATTTCAAAATAGGCCATATTATTCTTTCGACGGAGTTCCGTTTTCTCCGTAATCTAAAACTTCACGTGGAATGGAGGGATTTGCATTCGGAGGACCGATGATGCCCATTTCTTCCATCTGTACCAATAATTTGTTTGCCCTTCCGAAACCGATACTCAGCCGACTGACTAACATATTGGCAGAGGCTCTTCCCTGCTTTCTCACCAATGCAATCGCATCATCAAGCAACGGATCAGCATTCCTTTTCATCGCCGGTTCGTTTTCATCCAAAAGCGGTAATTGTGTCAGAACACCATCGAATTTCTGCGATGGCTGATGGAGGGTTATAGGTGTTAATTCAGGTTTCGGCTGTATTTCTTCGGAGGAGACTTCACTGATCTTCGGATTCGAACGCCAATAATCTACCAAGCGCCGGATTTCATCGTCCGAAACGTATACACATTGCAAGCGTTTTAAATTAGGATCTTCGGCAGACATCAGATACATATCTCCCTTTCCAAACAGATCTTCCGCTCCCACGCGATCCAAAATGACCAGGCTATCCGTATTTGTTGCCACGGCAAATGCGATTCTCGAAGGCAGATTGCCTTTGATGGTTCCCGTAATTACATCCCGCGACGGTCTTTGAGTGGCCACCACCAGATGAATTCCCATTGCGCGGGCAGTTTGAGCAAGCCGGGTAATACTGCTTTCAATTTCCGTGGCGGCTTCCATCATCAGGTTCGCCAATTCATCGATTACCACGACAATATAAGGCATTCTTTGCTCAGGAAACTTTTGGTTGAAATCCTGAATATTTCGGACGCCCGCTTCCAGAAAATGTTGGTTACGATTATCCATTTCACGCAGCACCCATTGTAGAATTTCACTGACTTTTTCAACATCGGTCACAACCGGTGTAATCAGATGCGGGACACCGTTATAGCCCGTTAATTCCACTCGTTTGGGGTCGATCAACACCAATTTCAAGCTTTCTGGAGAATGATGCATCAATAAGCAGACTAAAATTGCATTTAGACAAACCGATTTACCTGAGCCGGTTGCGCCGGCAATCAACAAATGGGGCATTCTGGTCAGATCGGCTGCATAAGTCTCTCC
>JALHEL010000539.1 GCA_022837205.1 Leptolinea sp. | reverse complement strand
TGTGATCCAGTGGAACAAAATGTATAAGGATGCAAAGCAATTATTCGATAGCTTCGACATTGAAATGGATGTGTCGAAGTATGCGCGTGATTTCAGTATCGCACAGCAACAGATCATCGAGATCATCAAAGCGGTGAGCATCAACGCAAAAGTGGTGATCATGGATGAACCTACTTCTTCATTGACAGACAATGAGACACAAATATTGTTCAGAATCATCCGAAGCCTGAAGAGCAAAGGCATTTCGATCATTTTCATCACCCACCGATTGGACGAAGTGTTCGAGATTTCAGATCGATTAACCGTTCTGCGCGATGGTTGTTTTATTGGCACGAAAGATATTAAAGATATCAACAAAAGTGAACTGATCAAAATGATGATCGGTCGTGAATTAAAACAGCAATTTCCACAAAGAGATGTCCAGATAGGCGAAGAATGCTTTCGGGTTGATCATATTTCTGATGGAAAAAAGATCAAGGATGTTTCTTTCAGTGTTCGAAAAGGCGAAGTACTTGGATTCGCAGGGCTGGTAGGTGCGGGACGTACCGAGACCATGCGCTTGATTTTTGGAGCAGACAAGAAGACCAGCGGCAAGATCTACATCAATCATCGAGAGGTTCAAATCAAACGCCCAAAACAAGCTGTGGGAAAGAGGGTCGGATTCGTTACAGAGAACCGGAAAGAGGAAGGATTATTTTTAAGATTGCCTGTACGAAATAATATCGTTGCGGTGGCAATCGAAAAAATCAAATCCATGAAAATTCTGAACTTTAAAAAGGAAAAGTTTTTTGCCGATAAATATGTGAAAGAGTTGAGGATCAATACCCCATCCATCAACCAATCGGTGGTTTTCCTAAGCGGCGGAAACCAGCAAAAGGTGGTGCTGTCGAAATGGTTATTATCGGATTCCGAGGTGATGATCTTGGATGAGCCAACTCGGGGTATCGATGTTGGTGCGAAGCGCGAGATCTTCGAAATCATCAACCACCTGGCGGCGCAGGGAAAAGCCATTGTTTTCATCTCTTCGGAAATGGAAGAGATCCTTGGTATCAGTGATCGCATCCTGGTCATGCACGAAGGCAAGATCTCGGGTGAAGTCACCAAAGAAAATTTTTCAGAACGTATCATTACCGAATACGCGTTTGGAGGAGCATAGCATGCAGACCAAAGCAATGAATAAAAGACTGGG
>JALHEL010000538.1 GCA_022837205.1 Leptolinea sp. | reverse complement strand
TCGCAAACCGTTTGCCAATTTCAACGACATTATCCACGACAGCGATTACCGTCAGAAATGGTTCGATTTTAAACAACAATGGTTGGAGAATTTCGTTGCCGCCCGGCTTCTTGAGGAGTTGGGTTTGTAGGAATTCATGTTTTGAACGCCAGGTATATCGCGTACCTGGTCTCCATACTGATATTTGATATCTACGCGTGACATTGTTATAGTTGTGAATTGCTTTCAATAATTAGTATCTTTGGTCGCGAATACATTTTGAAATACACTTTTTTTGTGTATATTGGAAAATAAACCTATCTTTGCTCCGGATAAAAAACGATATGGAAATTACTTTTGAGAAAAAATACTTGTCGGAACTCTATTACAAAGGGAAAACATCGGATAAAAAGCACCGGTTTCAGCCGGAAGTAATAAAGAGGTACAAACTCCGTATTGAAGCCCTTGAAAGTGCAGATTGCGTTGAGGATTTATTTCAAATCAATGCACTTCATTATGAAGTATTGAAAGGCGGCAAGACGGGTATTTCTTCCATCAGGGTAAATGACAAGTACCGTATCGAATTCCGAACAAGCAAAATAGAATCGGAAACCGTTGTAACGGTATGTAATATAGTAGAATTGTCAAACCATTATAGATAAAAGAATCATGGGAAATTTAGGATATGGTTTTTGCCCTACTCATCCGGGTGAATTGCTAAAAGAAGAAATTGAATATCGTAATGTCACACAAAGCCATTTGGCAAAACAAATGGGTGTACCATACACGGCGTTAAATGATATTTTAAACGGACGGCGACCGCTTACCGCCAATACGGCCCTGTTGTTTGAAGCGGCATTGGGGATAAATGCCGATTTGCTGATGCGTATGCAGTTGAAATACAACATGCAGATTTTACGGCAAGACAAAACTTTTGCCGATCGCCTTGCCCAAATACGTAAAATTGCGGCAATATTGTAAACGTTTTCACACCGGGGCATTTTTATTTCACTTCCAGTTCAAATATGCGCTCACCGCTCTGCGTATTTATATGGAGACGGAAAGGGGTGGGGGAGCCATTGGGAGATTTAATGGCGGCAAGGGAGAAGGACGCGTATAGCTTTTTGGTGTATCCGGGCGGATCATTATTTCTAGAATGGCTGAAATGCAGGTCGATAGTGGGAGATTGAGTATCGCGAAACAATCCGATA
>JALHEL010000092.1 GCA_022837205.1 Leptolinea sp. | reverse complement strand
CGGCGAAATAAACATTGAACTTTTTCCGATCCAACCCAAACCGGCTTGAACAGCCAATGAGCGTTCCAAAACAGGGGATGAATCTACGCATATTTTGTATTCCGGTTTTTCTCCCGCAATTTCGCTTATCCGTCGAATCAGCTCTTCGATTAATGAATAAATTTGACGATGGTAATCTTTATAATGTGCGAATGCCGCGATTCTGAAAGATCCGGTTAAAGGTGAAGGCTGAATCGGTGTGCCCAAAACAACAATTGATTGCACCGAATTAAGCAAAAGCTGAGGGTATTGTCTTTTTTCAACGGCATCTTTCCGATTGAGATACTCCATTTGTCCATAAGAACGATTTTCTAACCAGAGCCTATATCTGAAAAAATCATCGGGCATGTCCGGTGATGTCACACCGGAAAAACAAAAGCCGAGCTTCTCAGCTTCGGCTTTTATTATTTCCTTGATTTCGGAAGAATCCATAAAAAAGCGGTTCAATAACCTTATTTTACTAAGATCGCCACAAAAATATTATCTAAGATCACGGCTCCGTCATTGTTGATTAATTCCCAATATGAATTGTAAATTCCGGGTTCATCTTTTCCGTCAAAATGGAGCGTGACGCTTGTTGATTCCCCTCTGGGCAGAGCAGGCAGGTATATTATCTTTCCTTCGATAGGTACTTCACCTTTGTAGTAACGTAAATAAAATTCATCCGTCCAATCCTGCAAGCCGACATTCTTGAAGGTAAAAGTTACATCCCAATCTTCGTACATTTTATATTGAAGATAGTTTTTATCCTGCTTCGTAAGCTTCGCCATATGGGCATATAAAACTTCTGTCGGTTTGACAAAACCCTCGCCGATAATGCCCGATTGTGCTTCAGGTGTTTTAGCCATTTGAGTCGCGATTGTCGAAAATTCCGCCTGAACGGTAGAATAGATTTCTGCGATCACCGTTCCGGCGACTTCAGTTCGCAAGGCATTCGCATCAGAGAAAGGAGCTTGATGCGATGAAATGCCGCTGAAACCGGCAACTATGAAAATAAGCCCGGTAACGATCAATAAGATTTTTGTTTTCATATCGTATCTTTCCGTCAATCAACAATAATCGTGATATCGACTGTATAGAAGTTATGGTCTTCAGCATTTGACAGAACCCATGCCATCTTGTATTCCCCCGGTGTGGTCGGAGCAACAATATCGATGGTAACCTGGCCTGTTTCCTGAGGCGCTACCGGCTTGGGAAGATAATAACGGGTATTCCCGGCTTTTGCAAAGTTTGTTCCCGTAAAGAATCGAACCGAATAATCGGTAGTCCAGGTTGTCGTACCGACATTTGTGATATACCATGTAAGATCCGCACTTTCTCCCGGTGCGAAGTGTGTGCCGTCTTTTATGCTTTGATCAGCCCAAACGGCTTTATCTCCGACCGCGGATAAAGTAGCCGTCGGCAAATTGACGATTGCGGTAGGCTGTTGTGCGATTGTCGGGATAGAGACGCTGCCACCTGTTCCGGCCGTAGGTAACGTGATCGGTGCGGAACTCGTTGTAGGAGTATAAGAAACCGGGGTATAAGTCGGCTGCGGAGTATCGGTCGGTTTTGCTAAAGCTGTTTCTGTAAATCTCGCTTCAATGGTTTGAGCTGCATTGGTCGCTAATACATTCACATCAACAGTAGGCTCCGGTGTCGGCCTTGAACCACAGGAAACCATCAAGATAGACAAAACAATGATCAATAATCCGGCCAATGCCAGTTTTTTTCGATTTTTCATGGAATCCTCCATAATTCTTTACATTGTATTTCAAGTATTGTACCAAATTAAGACGCTTAATTTATATCGAAAGTTTCATACAATTATTTTTTGAGCAAATTCCAGCCTATAAAATACGTCTGCATTCAATATAAAACCGCTTTTCATGTGCTTCACCCATCGAAAAAGTCTTACGCGGTAAAGCACCGTCATTAATAATACTCTGAAAAAACCCGTTTTTTTGGACGGGCGGAAGATAGATACCGGCATTGCCTTCCAAAGAAGAAATATGTATTAAATCCTCTTTCCCATGGATATAATCGATTTCTTCAAAACCGTGATCCGACTTACATCGATCCAAGAATTGTTGGACTGAGCCGACACATAACGCAGAAGAACAGCGGTTTAGTACTACTTTATAATATTTTCCCGATTCGAGAACTCCGAAAGCTTGAACGCCATCCGGCGTATGGTCGATATCGGCAAATAACTGTTCCATGGATTTCATCTCAGTGACATCCATCGAGTCTTGGAAATAATCTCCGAGAAGGCTTATTAATGATTTTGTTTCATGGAAAAGAGCACGGTGAATCGGTTCAAATTCCAGTACCGGATCATGCAGATTTTCAATTTCAACCAAGGCATAGCGTGCGGGATGATTCATTCCCCATTCCGATTTATGTTTTTCCCAGATTGCTTTAGCGGTCGCCAGGGAGTGATTCCCGTCACCGATCGCGAAGAGAATCCTGTTTTTTTCACTCACCGGACCATATTTTCTGGTAATTTCTTCATCCGATTGGCATTTGGCAATTACATCCATAATATTTTGTTCCAGTTCGGGGTCTGCCAATGAATAGCCTTTCACATGTCCGCTGTTTAGCATCAGGTCAAAATCGTATAGAACCGGAAGAGATTCCTTTTGGGCAATCAGTGGTTCTATCAGTCGCTTTTGGTCATCATCGATTAATACGAGAATGTGAGGCACCTCCAGAGGAGCACCTTCTCGAATTCGCACGCGAGGCGGAATACGCTCCGCAACCGTTCCTTCCGTTGCTCGAATCCAACTGGTCGAAGTGCGATTGTAATCGTACTCTTCCAAATCGATGGTTGTAAGTAACCCATAACGTAATCCGTTATGAATTTGTCTTTCAACCAATATCATCCCATTGTGAGTAACAAATAAGTTATCTCTCAAATATCGGTACATCGTATCCTGAATCTCTTGAATCTTTTTCGCCTCATCGATTTTTCCGAGATAATATTCGGGAAATGTGATTTTCAACGTTGAGGGAGAATCCCCCACGATTGATTCCACTTCATCCCAATAGGCTTTATTGGACGTGAATTGGTCGCAAGCGATGGTTGCCCATTTTGTCAGATCGACATTTTTGTTGGGAAGTAAAATTTCGGGACTGCTGATGATGGTTGGTTTGCTCATTTCTTTTTCCGCTCCGATGAATGATTATTCGAATTTCAAGTAATTGTAACGTAAAGATCTGATCCGTAAAGGTTTTTTGCCTATTGTAAGACAATTCATTAAAATGGAAATTTGAATAAAAAAACACCTTGTTTAGAGGTGTTTTGTGTCGGGGCGGGCGGATTTGAACCGCCGACCTCACGGACCCGAACCGTGCACTCTATCCGGACTGAGCCACGCCCCGAACGACGTCCGTTATTATAATCTACCTTTTTGATTTTATGCAATGTCGGGAGAAGGGGTGTGATAATTCTAAGTGTATCGAGTGAAAGAATTTGATTTGGTTCACAGAGAAAGATAGTTCGTATACATCATAGATAAAGTTGAATCGTGCCGCTTTGGTTCATCGAGCGGTCCTTTAAAAATTTTCCATCACCTTCATAACATCTTTTTATGCCGTTATTTTTTGACCAAAGAATTATAAATATCTCGTTATACATGAAAGATGTAATGAGAAATAGTGATAAAAATAACCAATAAAAGATTGTAAGACAACTTGGAAAATGCTACAATGAAAATACGGAGGTCGGTGTATTTTATTTACATCGGCGTTGGTGATTCCCATCGAAAAGCGCCGCCGGGAGACTGTGAGGAGCTGATGGATTTTATCCGATTTACTGAAAGACTTTTTATACGAAATAAAGCTCTTCTCGTTATAAAAAGTCTTTTATTTTCCTGAAGTCCAAAATTCAAGAGAAAAAAGGAGAAAATAATGTTAATCTATAACGCTAAAGTAGTTACTTGGGAAAAACCCAATCGGATTCTTGAAAATTCCGGAGTTTATATCAAAGACGGAGTGATTCAAGAGGTCGGTTCAAGTGATTTACTGCTGAAAAAATATCCTGATGAGGAAAAAATAAATGCCGATGATCAATTATTAATGCCCGGTAGTATTTGCGCCCATACCCATTTTTACGGAGCATATTCAAGAGGATTGGCGATTCCCGGGAAACCGGCGAAAGATTTTCCGGAGATATTGGATAATCTTTGGTATAAACTGGATCGATCTTTGGATGAAGAAAGCACGCGTTTATCAGCGGAAGTATTTATCATAGACGCAATCAAATCCGGTTGTACAACGCTATTTGATCACCATGCATCACCGGAATTCATCGACGGATCGTTGGATGTTATCGCTGACGTGGTTGATAAGAGCGGTATCCGGGCTTCTCTATGTTATGAAGTAACAGACCGAAACGGAAAAGACGGAACCAAAGCGGGAATTAGAGAAAATGTTCGATTTCTGAAGAGAGTCAAATCCGGTTATACCCTTGATGGACGTCTTTCGGGAACTTTCGGTATACATGCCTGTTTATCGGTAGATGAAGACACACTTTCGGATTGCGCCGCTGCGATTCCGGAAGGTTTTGGATTTCATGTTCATCTCGCCGAATCCCAGGAGGACGAATGGGACAGTTTGTATCGGTTTAATCAACGCTGCGGGAAACGGCTTTATGATCATCACATTTTGGGAGACAAGACGATTGTTGCACATGCGGTGCATGTTGATGCCGCTGAAATGGAGATGTTGAAGGAAACAGGTACATGGATCTCTCATCAACCGCGCTCAAATATGAATAATGCGGTAGGAGCGGCGCAAGTTGAATCCATGTTAGCCAATGGGATGAATGTCTGTCTGGGAAATGACGGCTTTACTTTTGATATGTGGAGTGAGTGGAAAGCCGCATATTTTCTGCATAAAGTAATGAATCGGGATCCGCGAAGGATGAACGGTTATGATGTACAGGAAATGGCGATTTACAATAATTCCCGACTTGCGGGACAATCCTTCGGATACGGAGAAAAATTCGGCAAGATTGTCCCCGGTGCACCTGCGGATATAATCCTGGTCGAATATCGACCATTTGACGATTTGAATGCGGGAAATATTCCTTGGCACATCATTTTCGGATTCAACGAAAGGATGATTACGACAACAATCGTCAACGGGAAGATTTTGATGAAAAATCGCGAATTAACCACAATGGATGAAAAAGAAATTTGTGCCAGATCCTTAAAGAAATATCCCGAAGTTTGGAAAAAATTTAATGCTTATCACGGCGTCAAATAAAATCAAATAAAAGACAGAAATAAATAATCCGCCAGAGATAGAATTCGGCGGATTATTTATTTTGATAGGGGTGGCGGTATCAGAAAAGAGATTAACAACTGAGCCGGTAAATAGAAAAACCATATTAAGAAGCCGCTTAACCGCGAAATAAAATAACTTGAACCGGGAAAATTGTATACGGCAACACAGATGTCACAGAGGCAAAACAAAATCATGCCCAACCGAAGCAAATATTTTGAAACGGGGTAGCGATCCGCTAAAAATGTCAGCTTCCGAAAAGACATTATTGTCACTGTCAGGATTAAAAACCCATAGAACGAAGCTATAGCGATTATGAAGGATCGACAAACAAAAAAGATGAGAGAAGCAAAGAAAGCTTCCCAAAAAATAATTTCAGTTCCTTTCTTATGCGTCGAAAAAAGATATAAGCGCGCTATATGAACTCCGCAAAAAAGCGTAATTCCCAAACCGTATTGTTCGGTAAAAAGAAGAAAGTAATCGGCGCTGAGTGTAAAGAAAAATGCCGTTATATTAATCCAGCCGATCTTCTTTTCCATAGAACAACCGGGGCGATTGATTGAGAAAAATCGAAACAGTGTAATTCCGAAGCAAATCCAAATTGATAAATATTTTAATTTCGCCGAAAGATTAAAGGGATTAAACTCTATGAAATCAATTGAAATAAATAAAATATAGCATATACCCGCCGTATAAATGAGGATCTTTTCTCCGGGACTCGGATAAATTTCTTTGAACAGATTGATTTTTCTACCCATTTCATGATACCTTCCGGGTCGACCATGTTTCTGCCGACGGATTGGATATAATAATAAGCGCAAAAGGGCATAATGAAACAGGGAAAAAGTTTATGAAAATCGGATCAATCGTATTGGCGGCAGGGAACGGCAGTCGTTTTCAAGCCGAGCAACATAAGTTATTGGTTCGATTAAACGGAAAGGCTGTCGTTCGTTATTCGGCAGAAAAAGCCCTCCAAGCCGGCTTTTTACCGGTGATTGTTGTATTGGGATATCAAAAAGATGATATTTTGGTTCAACTGCAAGGACTACCTGTTCTTTGCATTGAGAATCCGGATTGGCAATCCGGACAATCGACTTCTCTCAAAAAAGGAATTGAACTCATTCAAAATGAAGTCGACGCCGCTTGTTTAATGCTGGCTGATCAACCCTTTGTTTCAATCCGAACTCTACGGAAATTGGAAGAGGTTCAAAAAAAGAACCCCGAAAGTATAATTGTGCCCACCTATCAGGGAAAAAACGGAAACCCGACCATGTTTCCCCATTGGACTTTTCAAGGATTAATCGATCAGCCGGCGAATGATCTGGGAGGACGCAATATTATCAAGCAATACGGTGCAAAATATGTCGAGGTCAAGGATCCTTTTGTCGTCCGAGATATTGACACAAAAGAAGATCTGATCGATTATTCGAAAAAATAAATTCCGTGTAAAAAATATACGGAAATAAGGGACAAACAAAATGGATAATTTTTGGAAGTTACATGCTGTAAACGATCATTACT
>JALHEL010000537.1 GCA_022837205.1 Leptolinea sp. | reverse complement strand
CCAGATAATCCAATTTTTGAATGATTCCCGGCAAATCTCCGCCAAAGTAATTATCCAAACCAGGACGGCTGTTCCAATCTAGGTAAGGATGGCGGGATTTTTGATCAATCCCGCGGGCGAACCGGTCGGGAAAAATCTGGTAATAGATGATTCCCTTTGCCCAATCCGGCGTTCGGATCACTTCATTTTCATTCGTATAGTGATGCTCAAAGAAGCCGTTTTTTTGCGGTTCACCGGTAAACCCGTATTCATTAAAGAAGCAGACCTGACCGTTGGTATCGACCAGTTTAAAATAATATCGCATGAAACGAGCAACTCCATCAAAATCGAGCCGGGTCCGAAAATCATCATGATAAGCGTCGCGATAAACTACCTGAAGAGGTTGAGTCTTTAAAAGGTCTGTGTAACGATTCCAATAACAGATTTCACAAGAAACCAAGTCCTGCCGTTTTGCCAGCAAGCGAATTTTCAGGCTCGATCGGCTGACGGGATAAATAAATTCTTCGGAACTTCGATGAACGATTGCTTCGTATTGCATAGATATCCTTTAATCTGTCATAAATCGTCCTTATTATGACAGTGATTATGGATCGGGAGCTAAAGTTATGACGATCTGATGATTGGACAGGGGAAAAAGGAATCAATAATTTTCGATTCGCTGTGAATTGTGGTATACTATTGCGGAACTACGGAGGCTATGGCTCAATGGCGGAGCATCTGACTGTGGATCAGAGGGTTGTGGGTTCGACCCCCACTAGCCTCCCCAAGTAAGTTGAAATCCGAACCGGATCAAGGTTCGGATTTGGATTTGGAAACGTCCCCTTCGTTTTGTAAAAAAATTATTCCGGTAGATTCAATCATTTCAGATCAAGTCAGTGATGTATTTCATCGGAGACTCTTGCTGAAACGTTATACGGTAAGAGTCCAAAAATCATGTGACGCGTGAAAATCATCAAGATTTTAAAGGATTGGCAATCAAGCTTTTCTATATAAGCGAAGAATTATTTGACTATATCTACTTTTGTGTCATTTATCCATGATTGAAATCTGTAGTGGACGACATCCTTGCGAAGCAAAATGTAGGGGATGGCGTCCCGCAACGCGTGCCAAGTTTGTGAGGCGCGACGTCCCGTTCTTCTTGGTTTTAGAATATCATTCGCAATTTACATTGCATGGCTGATCATTTTAGA
>JALHEL010000091.1 GCA_022837205.1 Leptolinea sp. | reverse complement strand
TCGCTCGCACGAATACCGAAGGTCTCGCTTTCTTTTCGCAGTGTTCTCACCAACTCGGCGTTCTTGAGCAAAGATTTTGAGGGAATACATCCGACATTCAGACAGACTCCTCCCAAACTGTCTTTCTCAACAATGGCGGTTTTCAGTCCGAGTTCAGAACCGCGAATCGCGGCAATGTATCCTCCGGGGCCGGCACCGATAACGATCAGATCATATGCATTCATTTGATTTTGTCCTTTGCTAATCTTTTTTAATATGGCATCAAATACCCGGAATCGGGATCTCATGGGTATGATTATAATAATTTTGCCGTAAATATGAGATTTTGACGGTTCAGGACGACAGAATTCGCTTTTTTACCTCCTTAATTGTAAATTTCTCCGATTCTGTTCGTTATAATTTAGAATAAATTTTTAAGAGAAGAGAACCGGCATGAATATCGATTTAACCGTTTTGCAAGCTTTCGAATCCATTCGAACTCCGGCGCTTGACGCCTTTTTTTTACTGGTCACACAGTTTGGAGAAGCAGCCATTCTGATTCCGGCATTGTGTATTATTTACTGGTGTTTCAACAAAAAGCAGGCTTTTTTTCTGGCGCTTAATTTTTTCTCGGCTCTCATTCTCAACCATATTTTAAAGATCACTTTCTGTATCGAACGCCCATGGCTGCGGTGGCAGGGGGAAATTGCGCCGGTGGCAAAAGCAAAAATCACAGCTACCGGCTATTCATTTCCCAGCGGTCACGTTGCCACGGCAACGAGTGTCTATGGCGGGATCGCACTTTGGTATCGAAAAAATAAAAAGATTCGGATTGCGGCAATTGTTTTGATTCTCGCGGTCGGTCTGTCACGAATTTATTTAGGTGTTCATACCCCCTCGGATGTTTTGGCCTCGATTTTTGCCGGATTAATTCTTCTTTTTCTGAATTTAAGGATCTTTAATCGGATCACCGCAAACCCGGAGGATGATAAAAAGTTTTTGCTGGTTTCGCTTTTTGTCCTGATTCTCGGGCTTATCTATACGTTTTATAAATCTCATTGGAATCCGTCGATGGAAATCTTATGGCTGGACGGTATCGAAACAATGGGGACCGCTGCCGGAGTTTTGACGGGCTGGTATTGGGAAGAGCATCGGATTCGTTTTCAGCCGATTCGTCAGGTGGGGCCGGCGATGATTGTTGTTACCGTCGGGTTGGCGGGAACGTTTCTGATCTTATCTGTTATCGGTAAATTTTTGAAAGCGATTTTCGGAATTTTATCGGGGAATTTTTTGTGTTATTTCCTGATAGGTTTCTGGATCATTGGACTCTATCCGTATCTTTTCAACAAGATATTGAATCCGGTTTCCGACGAAAAATATGTACACTGATTCCGGACTCCGTATCCGCAAAATAAAAACCCGAAAAGATGTGCTCCAAATCGGTGAACTCATAGAGAATTGCTTTCATCCCTATTTGGATCCGGACGGCAGACGATTTGTTGAAAATTTGCAGCAAATCGGAAAAGAATACCGCGATCATCCTTTTTTCAGTTTGTTCCGATCTTTCGACCTGTTGCTTAAAGGATTTGTCAGTATAAATCCGCAGGGAAAAATCGACGGTGTGGTGACGCTTTTTCCCTGTAACGTCGAATATTCGTTCGGGTATTTAATTGCCAACGTCTGTGTGGCTCCGGAATCACGTCATAAAGGAATCGCAACCGCTTTGATGGCTTTTGCGCTCCGTTATGCGGAAAAACACCATGCCGATACAGTTTACCTGCAGGTCCGGGAAGAAACACCCGAAGCGGTTCGGCTTTATCGGAAATTAAATTTTACCGAAGATGCCTATCGAACGATTTGGATTCGACCGAAATCGGATATGCAATATCCGGATGAAAAGGTAATAACGTTTACGGAACCGAACGAACAGGAACGGACTGATTTCATACATTCTTTCTATAAAGCATATCCCGAAAAAATTCTGTGGAATTTAAATTATGTTTCGGACATTTTCGGGATGGGCGCTTTGGCAAAAATCAAGCGGCATCTTCGAAAACTGGAATCTCAGTTTTATCAAATGCAAAATGCCGATCATCAGACGATCGGTTGGGCTGCCTGGCAGAAGACAAATTCATTTACGGATACCTTATGGTTGGTTCCGACGGAGGCCTGCACCGGAGAAGAAATGACGGCGGCATTAAGAAAGCTGGGAGATTTATACGCAGACAAGAAAGCTGTTTCGATTAATTTTGAAAAAGGCAGATTTACCGAAGCATTTGAAAAGGCCGGTTTTCATAAACAGGGGAATTCTATTTGGATGAGCAAGAAACTTTGAATTGATTCGGATCGATTGAAAGATTCACATTTTGCCTTTTCTCTGCCGTCCGAATTCCCCTTTACCGAGAATTCGGACGGCAGAGATTTAAATTATTGCTTTTCGTTGTTCAATTGATCTTGTTTCGTGTCCGCTGCGGGTAAAACGAATTTATTGACACGATCGTTTGCCGTGTCGACTACCCAGATTGCGCCTTCACTGTCAACCGTTATTCCGGTCGGCATCGAAAAGTTATCAATATCACCGCCGCCGCCGTTCCATGAGCGAAGCAGTTTTCCTTCGCGAGAGTATTGCATCACCAAATATCCTTCCGGATCCGTGACCAGGATATTTCCGTCTTTATCAAACGCAAGATAAGGTTTATTGTCCAACGATTGCGAATACCAACCGGCGATATCAAACGATCCGACAACCGCGAAGCTCGGAGCTTCACCGCTGACATCAAAAATCTGAACCCGTTGGTTCCAGGTATCCGCGACCGCCAAAAGTTGATCATGCCAGACGGCGATACCCACCGGTTCATCCAATTCCCCGACGCCCGTTCCGGCAGTCCCGAATTGTGCGATGAAAGCACCGTCCGTACTATAAATCAGGATGCGTTTATTTCCGGTGTCGGAGATATAAATTTCTCCCATTGTATCGACAGCCAAAGCTCTCGGCCCATAGAATGTCTTATTGGGTTCGGTCGGGTCATTTGCATACCACTGCAACAGGAACTCACCTTTCGAACCGAATTTCATAATTCGATGATTCCAGGTATCCGCCACAAAAACTTCACCTTCGGGGCTGACGGCGATTCCCCACGGCTGATTAAAACCGCCTTGCTCCTTTGCGTCCCACATTCCCAAATATTCGCCGCTTGGGGAGAAATATTGGACGCGTTGGTTATCCGAATCCAATACATAAATCGTACCATCTTGAGCGACGGCGACATTTCTGGGGTTATTGAATTGTCCCGGGCCGGTTCCTTCGGAACCGATTGATAAAACCGGATCCAGCTGGGTGAACTTATCGTCCTCGGTAACATTTCCCTCTTCTTCCGTGGTCGAGCCAGACAGAAGAGCGGTATCACCGAGTTGATACATTTTCTTTAATAAATCTTTTCGCATGTATACAACCATCCGTGCGGATGGGTCCCAGTTATCGGGTCTGAAGGTGTTTTTACCGGTCACTTGCGCATATTGGGTGTAGTCCCTGTTCAGCCAAATATCAAAAAGCGCGGAGCGCATTTGCGGGTTGCCGAGACTTTTCCGAATTCGATCCCAAGTCAGATTGAAGTAATCCTGATTCGGCCACCACAGGCGGATTGTCTCAAATCGATAGTATTCATCTCGGACAATCGGTATCAAACGACTGTCTTTGGAAGTATTGGCGATTATTACATCATAATTTCGCAGTTCACGTGTCGGATTTTCTTCGCCAAAATAATATTTATTGGGATAATCCCGAAAATACCACCAATAAGGATACAGCGCATCGTTATCGTATGCCACTTTTATGGATTTTCCCTCTCCGGTTCGCGCTCCGATTTCCTCGATTTGCCTCAGAACAATTTTCGGACCGGGTGCGGCATGGGCATAAACCAGCAGTTCATTGGCATAATCATAATGGATAAATGACGCCGTATAAGCGGTTCTCGCTTCGAGAATGCAAAGCAATGCGACAAAATAAATAACGACGGAAGTCAGAATATCTTTACCGCTCCAACCTTTCCAAGTTCTGAACAGGACAAAAAGAACAAGCAGAAAAGCTATCGCCGAAAAAATGAATTGATTTGTGGCCTTTAATTGATCCAATGTTTTCCCGACAAAAGCCGGATTCGGTCCGAATAACGATGAGAGGAGCCCGCTCAATGCAAAGGTTCCGCAAATTAAAGCTGCCAAGGCAATCAGACCTTTTGCGGAAGCGATTTTCTGCCAAGGAGCTTTTTCCAACAAGAAGCCGATTCCCCAAGCAGCGGCAAGCGACAGAGGAAGGGTGATATGAACCGTGAGCCACGGCATTTTTTCACCTGCAAAAGAATAAGCCGCCAACGCAGTCAGTCCCCAGAAAAGGAATAATAGGAATGACGGGGCTTGATGCAAGACGGTTGATTGTCTTTGGACGCTGCTTAGTTCGTCGATTTCCGTTATTTTTTCAATAGGTTCATTGTCTTCGATTTCGAAATGCAGCGATTCCAAATTATCGATGAAATCGATGCTCAGAGTCTGATGTAAATCCATATTCTCATCGTCGCCGAAAGAATCTGCCCGTATTTCATCCCCTTCCGAAACCGGAGCGGCATTATTCGTTTCCGGCAATTCTTTTGCTTCCGTCAGTTCATAAAGATTATCGGTGGGCATTGCCCAAAACAAATGATGCTTGGCAGCGAAGAAAATCCCTAAAATACTGCCTGCAACCGCGACATATTCGTAAATCGGAATCAAAATCGCCGCATAATAGTAAAGGGGCTGACTGCCTCTTTGAACATCTTGTTGTGTCAGCCAATATCCTAACGAACCGACCATTCCGGTAAAAAAGCCGTGACCGTTGGAAAACAGAGTCGTATAGAATGTGATAAAAATCAAATAAAAAGCGATCAATGATTTCAGAAAAACGTTCCGATTCCACCAGATCCCGATCAGGAAAGAAATAACAAAAAGAACGATCATTACGATTCCCGTGTGGATAATACCCGCGGAGGAATAATCCAGCGGATCCCAGCCCAGCATCCGGACCGGAAAAGCGGTTAATAACGGCAGAATTAAGGCACCGATGAAAACGATTAAGTTAAAAGCGGGCGACTTACGGATGATTTGCCAACCGAATTGACGAATGACGGAAATGATATCGATAATCACGAGCAAAGCGCCGATCGCCAGAAGCCCCATCCCGAGATATTGCCGGAAATCGGCGCCGGATTCCGGTGAAACATATTTCAGCAGCAGAAGGCCGACCGCGCCGATTAATGCTCCGAAAAGCAATAAAGCGAATGCTGTCGTTCTTTTTTGGATCTCTTCCCAAGGAAAATTCCAAACATCATAAAGAAAAACGAAACCGCAGAACAACAATAGTTGGGCCGTATAAATATAGGCAACTTCCTTTGTTGTAAACTGAAGCGCCGTAACCACCGCCAATAAATATAGCGAAAAATGATCTCGCTTGGAAAAGTACCGTAAAATTCCGTAGAATGTTAAGACCGCAAAGAGTTCGATAAAAGCTTCGTTACGGGTGTAGCGACCGTAATAGAGCAGGAAAGGAGAAATTAAAAATAAAAATCCTCCTATCAACGATCCGATTCGTCCCAGATATTTTCGAAAACCGAACAGGACAAAGATAACTGCCGCGATACTGAAAACAGCGGCCGGTACTCTGGAGGAAAAGTCATTGTCACCCAACAAAAAATAGGATAACGCCACCAGGTGAAATTGGAGCGGCCCGTGCGTAATGGGATCATGAACGTAACCGTTACCGGAATATAAACTGTAGGAAGGAACCACATGATTGACTTCATCATGAGACATGACCCGGTTTCCGAGAATCGCGAAACGGCTGATTATTGTCAATAAGATAATCAACGCGATGATCAGTTTTTCTCTTGAGAATGCGGGAAATGCATTTAAAACCGGTCGATCCAACCATTGTTTTTGAGTTTGTTCAGTTTCTTCCATAAATTTCAAAACCTTTCAAGTTTTGTCTGATTTTTTCCGCCGGAAAGAACAGATTGAATTTTTCATTTGTATATCGGTGATTATAGCTTAACCGTTTTCTTATTTCGGTTGCTCCGGATTGAAAAACTGATAGACCGCACGCGATATTTGAGAAGCCATGATATTGGTGGGATCAAAGACAAGTTGATCCGGATGATAGAAGAACATTGTCAGAATATAGGTAGCGTTAGGTGTGTAGACGATTCCCGCATCGCTGATGCTGTGGATTAATCCGTCATTTTCAAGGATCCACCCATGCTTATGGGCGATTTTGGTGCCTTCCGGTACACCCGCTTCAAGTAACACGGCCGTTTTGTTTGCCGATAGCATATCCAGCATTTTGATGCATTCTTCCTGTTTGATCGCATCTCCGAAGACGGCTTTCAGGGCTCCTCCGTTGAAATTCGCACATTGATAAATGTCATCCAACGACTGGGATATTTCTGCGGGTGTCGTTTGGTTATAGACATCGGGGGATGTGTTCACGTCCGTGCGAGAGTTTGCGGGAGTTTCATATCTGGCGAGCAAAGAGGCACCCGGATAGAAGAAGCCTCCCAAAAAAGTGTTTTTATATCCTAATTTTTGCAGATCTTCCGTAAAAGAAATCGGTGCCAAAGTGCCGCCGATCGATTCCAGCAAGCGATCCGCCGGAGTATTTTCCGAAATTTCGATCATCAGTTTCAAATCATCTTCCGTTGTTTTACCCAAAGGTTCGTCGCGGTAGATATAGACATAAGTCATAATCGGAATCTTAATGGTGCTGGCTGCGGTAAAAGCGATATCGGGTGGTATCTGTTCGCCTTTGGAAAGCGCATAAGGCAAATTAACGCTTCGATTTGTCGGAGACATGAGTGCCTCCGTGATCAAGACGACAGAACGTTCGATATCCAATTCGCGCCCCGGGACTCCTTCCGTAAATTGAGCGCTGCCCGGATCGGGGATCGGTTCTTTTGCCGGCTGATCGTAGCGGGGGACGATTTCATTTTCCAAGTAAGCAACCAGCCGTTCCTTGGAAACCGTTGCCGAAAGGGGAACCGGTTCGGGAGCCGGAAGTGTATTCCAAAGATAGCTCCAGAATCCCGACCAAAAGCTCTGCGTAATCCGTTGTAAGTCGGCCGCTGCCAACATGGTCTCCAGATTAATTTGAAAACCCACCGAAGACGGGCGAACCTGTATCAAAGAATTCCCGTAGATCAGTTCGATGGGGATACCATAAGCCTGAACCAAACGTTCCCCGGCCTCCGATGAGTTCAGTCCGCCGACCGGCACACCGCCGATCGTCAAGCCGGGAGGAAATGAGGAACGCATTCGACTGTATCTGATTAATTGAAAACTGGTCAGCAGGACCGCGATGAAGATTAATGCCAGAGAGGTCCATCGCAGAATGCTTAACGTATTTCTTCGCCTTCTCATACAGACAATTTTACCAGCAGTAAATTGATTCGGTTTTCTTTAAGGTTAAGGATGATTTGTCGAGATTTTGATCAATAAATCATGGTTTTTCCAGTAAAATTTGCAGCTTCGGCCCGCTCATGTTAAACTAAAATGTTACGGTTGTTATGATAACGGATGACAATCGGAAGAAAGGCGGGAAGTGTTAGCGGAATCGGCGATATTGACGGAAGTTCCACCGGAAGGGTTAAGAAACCCGGCGACGGTGGACTTGATGAGTTTGGGATTGAAGGTATTTTTAGGGATTGTCTTCGTAATCCTAATTTTCTTTATTGTGAAGATTATTCATGATCTGCGAAGTTATCGATATCGATGAAATCTTACGGCATTCCGAACTCCCTGCCTCTTCGGGTTATGGCAAAGATTACAGAAAATGACGAGACCTATGGAACATTTCTTTGAAACAATAAAAAAACAACGGGAGCCTATCGTTGAATCGATCGGGGGCGAACCTTATTTGCTGGTCGGATTGGGCAACCCGGGACGCGAATATCGTGAATCGCGCCATAATTTCGGATTTATGGTGATCGATCGAATTGCGGAAACACTCCGGACGGAGTTCAAGAAAAGCCAAATGAAAGCTTTGATTTCCGTTCAAGCTTATGAGGGGAAAAAAGTAATTTTATCAAAGCCGCAAACGTATATGAATTGTTCGGGTCAGGCAGTCATCCCGTTATTGAACTATTACAAAATTCCCAGAGAACATTTACTGGTCATTCACGATGATATGGATCTGCCGTTCGGAACCTTACGAATGCGTCCGGGAGGCGGTTCCGGGGGACAAAAAGGCTTAGAATCGATTATTCAACTTTTGGGAACTCAGGATTTTGCTCGCTTACGTTGCGGCATCGGACATCCGCCGGGCCAAATGGATGTGACGGATTATGTGTTGAATCGGTTTTCGAAAGAGGAATCGAAACTCTTGCCATCTGTTTTGGAGAATGCGACCAAAGCAGCGCTTTCTTTTGTATCCGTCGGAATTCAGGAAGCGATGACCCGATTCAACGGGGTTGTGGAAGGATAAAGCAGGTTGTTGGATCAAATTAAGAAAATCCCCGGTTGGGAAAAATATCTGGAACTATTCAAACGGAAGGATCGGAAAACCGATTTCAGTTCTTCCGGTCTCATTCGGGCTGCCCGTTACCCGGTGGCGGCTGCGGTTTATCAGGAATTAAACCGACCGGTCCTCTACATAACGGATAAACCGTCGCATGCGACTCTGGCGTTCGACGAACTCGGCTTTTGGCTCGGGGAAGATTCAATAATGTTGTTTCCGGCGCCCGATCCGTTATTTTACGAACAGGGAAATTGGGATCCGGCTACCCGTTCTTCGCGCTTGAGAACACTTTTAACACTCGCCGAACGGGCGATTCCGTCGGCTTCCGCACCTGCGAATGTTCCGTTTATCGTGACATCGGTCCGTGGATTGATGACAAGAACCATGGAAAAAAGGAACTTCGTTAAATCCATCCGGACACTGCGAATCAATCAACAGATCACTCAGGAAGAACTGGTTCGTCTTTGGGTTCAAATCGGTTATGAAGCGGTTGAAACCGTCGTGGAAGTCGGCAAATTTGCAAGACGCGGCGGCTTGCTGGATATTTGGCCTCCGGATTCGGCTCTTCCCGTTCGGATTGATTTTTTCGGGGATGAAATCGATACCATTCGGACTTTTGATCCGGCTACACAGCGGAATCTCTCCTCACTGGAACGTATTCAGATCGGTCCGGCACGGGAGTTCCTGTTTTCCGAGATTCCGGAAAATCCTTATTTTTCTTCCCGCCCCGATGAATTTTTGATTCCGATTCTTCATCCGCAGCCTTCCTGCCTGATGGATTACTTGCCGGAAAATACGCTGATATTGGCGGATGATTGGATTCGTATTCAAACACTGGCGGAAGACATCGAAGAGCAAGCCGAAAAACTTCGAAATCAGAGTATTACGGAGAATATTCTTCCCGAAGATTTTCCGACTCCTTATGTCAGCTTTTCCGAAATTCGCGATCTGTTGGATTCTTTTCAATGGCACAATCTCTCCCGTGGCGAAGAAGGCAGCAATCTTCCGATCGGGGAAAAGTTTATACCGGAAGAACGCTTCGGCGGTAAAGTAAACGGATTTATCGATTTTTTGCTTGACAAATCGTTCAACAACGAGAAAGTTTTCGTTGTCAGCCGCCAACAACAACGACTGAAATCCTTATGGGATAACCTGGGTGCCGAAGCGGAAATACCGGAAAAACCGATCATCCTTCCCGGAACAATCAGTGAGGGTTTTAAATTTACAAACCGAGAAGGACAGGTTGTCCACTTTTTGACGGATAGCGAAATTTTCGGTTGGGAACGACCGATCCCTCGAAAAGTTCAACAGAAGACGGTTGATGTTCCCGAACAGTATTTCGCGGATTTAAAGCCGGGAGATTATGTCGTCCATATCGACTATGGAATTGGGCGATATTCCGGACTGGTCAGCCGATCCATTGACGGTGTCGCCAAAGAGTTTTTATGTATTGAATATGCTCAGGGAGATCAACTGTTTGTGCCGGTTCATCAAGCCGATCGGTTGACAAACTATATCGGTCCCGACGGACGGGCGCCCGAATTGACCCGATTGGGAACGCAGGAATGGCTGAGCGTTAAACAGCATGTTAGTGAAAAAGTGGTGGAAGTGGCCGAAGATTTGTTGGACTTGTATGCCAAACGACAGGTCACACCGGGTTATGCATTTTCGCCGGATACCCCTTGGCAGATGGATATGGAAGGGTCTTTCCCCTATATTGAAACCGAAGATCAAAAGCGGGCTATCCGTCAGGTAAAAGAAGACATGGAACGGCCGCGGCCGATGGATCGTTTGATTTGCGGGGATGTCGGTTTTGGTAAGACGGAAGTTGCCTTGAGAGCAGCTTTCAAAGCAGCCTGTGACGGAAAACAGGTGGCAGTAATGGTTCCGACGACGGTTTTAGCCCAACAACACTATGATACCTTCAAGCAACGTTTTGCCTCTTATCCGGTCAACGTGGAAATGCTTTCCCGCTTTCGGACGCAGAAAGAACAAGATCAAATTTTAAAGAAGTTGGCTGAAGGGGAAATTGATGTAGTGATCGGAACTCATCGTTTGGTTTCGCCGGATGTAAAATTCAAAGATTTGGGTCTGATTATTATCGATGAGGAGCAGCGTTTCGGCGTGGCTCAAAAAGAGTATCTGAAAAAAATGCGGACGGAAGTCGATGTACTAACAATGACCGCTACGCCGATTCCCAGGACGCTCTATATGGCGTTGACGGGAGCCCGCGACATCTCCAGTATCAACACACCGCCTGATGAGCGGGTGCCCATCGTTACCCATGTCGGTCCTTATTCGGATAAACTGGTCCGGCAAGCGATTATGCGGGAAATGGATCGGGACGGACAGGTATTTTACGTTCACAACCGTGTTCAATCCATTTATGCAATTGCAAAACACCTGCAGGAATTGGTCCCGGAAGCCCGAATCGGAATCGGTCATGGACAATTGCCCGAGAAAGAATTGTCCGAGGTGATGGAATCTTTCTATAACCGGGAAATTGACGTGTTGTTGAGCACATCGATTATTGAGTCCGGCTTGGATGTCCCCAATGCGAACACTTTGATTGTCGACCGGGCGGATACTTTGGGATTGGCTCAACTTTATCAGATCCGAGGCCGAGTGGGCAGAAGCTCCCAACGCGCCTATGCATATTTTTTCCAGCAACGCGGCAGCCATCCGACCGAGGAAGGATTGGAGCGATTGGAAGTAATTGCCGAAAATACTCAATTGGGCGCGGGTTTTTCGATTGCGATGCGCGATTTGGAGATGCGCGGTGCGGGAGAAATTCTCGGAAACAAACAGCATGGTTCGATTGCAGCGGTCGGATTCAATTTGTACACCCGCCTTTTAGCACAGGCTGTGAAGAAAGTCAAAGAAGATAAAGGACTTTCGATATCGGATGAGGAGATCGGTATCACAAAAGACATGGCGGTTTTGTTTAACCCGATCACGGTAGAACTGCCGATGGATATCGGTATCCCTGAAGAATATATTCCCGAACAAAAGACCCGGATTAAACTGTATCGGCGGATTGCATCTATTCATGAGGAAGAAAAGCTGATCGGATTAAAAGATGAATTTCAGGAGCGATTCGGACCGCTGCCCGAGATTGTGCAAAATCTATTTTTTCAGATTCTCGTAAAAATTAAAGCCGAAAAAATCGGTTTATCTGCAGTGGTAAAAGAGGGAAACAGCATCGTATTGCGCTTTTCATCCTTCGCCAACGAGATGGAAAGAGGTCCGTTACCGGAAGTCGGAGGAGGGATCCGACCCGGAAAAAATGCTTATTGGCTGACGCTGATGAATTTCCAATCGGACGAATGGCGAAACGACCTGTTGGTCGCTATGGATTTAGTCGAGGATCGC
>JALHEL010000536.1 GCA_022837205.1 Leptolinea sp. | reverse complement strand
CAATTGACCGACCAACCCGCCTTGGATGACGGTCCGGAATATTCTCCGGACGGGAGATCGGTTTGGTTTAACTCGGCACGTACAGGACTGATGCAGCTCTGGCGGATGAATACGGACGGATCCGATCAAACTCAAATGTTGCATGAAGAAGCAAATTGTTGGTTTCCGCATATTTCGGCGGATGGGAAATGGGTAGTTTATATCGCTTATCGAAAAGGCGATGTTGCGCCCGGCGATCATCCGGCAAACAAAGACGTGGAATTACGACTGATCCCGTCCGAAGGGGGCGAATCGAAAACGATCGCCCGTTTGTTCGGCGGACAAGGGACGATCAATGTGAACTCTTGGGCACCGGATCATCATACCATAGCTTTTGTTTCATACAAACTTAAGGGAAGCGATTAATCTTCTGAGGAAAGAGGCAAATAGAATGGCAATTCAACCGGTAAAAACCGCAATCGTCGGATGCGGGGTGATCAGCGAAGCTTATTTGGAAACCATGACACGAAAGTTTAAGATTCTCAATGTCGTCGGATGCTGTGATTTGAACCAACGGAAGGCTGAGATAAGAGCACAAAAATATGGCATCCGGGTACTCAGCATGGAAGAAATCCTGGCTGACCCAAGTATTGAACTTGTTGTCAACCTGACCACGCCCACAGCGCATTACGGTGTCATTAAACAGCTGTTGGAAGGTGGCAAACATGTTTATACGGAGAAGGTTTTGTCTGTGGAATTGGAACAAGCCGCTGAGTTGGTTAGGATAGCCGATCAAAAAGGGTTATATCTGGGAGCGGCTCCCGACACCTTTTTGGGTTCAGCGATCCAAACAGCACGGTATGTTGTGGACAGCGGCATGATCGGCGAAATTTCTTCCTGTGCATGCACTTTGACGCGTGACAGTGAACTGTTCAGCCGCGCCTTTCCTTTCACTGCTCAACCGGGCGGAGGAATCGGTTTTGATGTGGGCATCTATCCCATCACTGCCTTATTGAGCATTTTGGGTCCGGTTGCCGAGGTGTCCGGAATTATTCAGACTCGCAAGCCGGAGCGATATCAGCTGTCACCGGAACATTTCGGTGAGCCTTTCCGCATTGAATGTGAAAATCTAATGAGCGGTATGCTGCGATTTCATTGCGGAACGATCGGGACACTTTTGTTCGATGCGAATTCGATTTTTACTCAACCGGAGAA
>JALHEL010000535.1 GCA_022837205.1 Leptolinea sp. | reverse complement strand
CCAATACCCTCGGATTGTTTGATGAAAATATTGTCGAAGTGATCCGTATCGTTCATCAAGCCGGCGGACTGGTTTACGGTGACGGCGCCAACATGAATGCCTTGTTGGGGATCGTTAAACCGGCCGAACTGGGATTCGACGTCATGCATTTTAATCTGCATAAAACTTTTGCCACCCCGCACGGCGGCGGCGGACCGGGCGCCGGTGCCATCTGCTGTACGGAGCAGTTGAAGGCATATCTGCCGGGTCCGATCGCGGATATTTTGGAAGAAGCGACCGAAGAAGTACCCCCGCTTTACGGATACCGTATGCCCGAAAAAAGTATCGGAATGCTGCGATCTTTCTGGGGTCATTTCGGAATTATTGTCCGGGCTTATTGCTATTGTATGATGTTGGGGGCGGAAGGTTTTCGACAGGTCGCCGAATATGCTACTTTAAACGCCAATTACCTGATGGAAGCATTGAAACAGGATTACCCGTTACCGTTTGATCGCACCTGCATGCATGAATTTGTTCTGGATGTAAAATGGCCGGATGCACCCGGAATACGGGCATTGGATGTTGCCAAACGTCTGATGGACTACAAATTTCATCCTCCGACAAACTATTTCCCATTAATCGTTCACGAGGCTTTGATGATCGAACCGACGGAAACCGAAAGCAAAGAGACGCTGGATGATTTCATAAAAGCCATGAAAGCGATTGCCAAAGAGGCACGTGAAAATCCCGAATTATTGCATCGGGCTCCGGTGGAAACGCCCTTCGGACGAATGGACGAAGTGAAAGCAGCCAGAGATTTGAAAATAGCCGAGTAATGGAATAAAAACAAACCGTTGTCATTCCGCGGGCCTTTTCGAAAGAAGGAGGGGATTTTTTTTGAAAACCGGCAAAAACCTTACCCATCCGATCGAAAGGTTCCCCGCGGAATGACGATTTGTAATCAATTAACCGATATGATATAAAGAGGAAAAATGAGAGACATAATTGACACGAAAACCGATATTGAGATTAAAACATCCCCAAAAATTCCCGCCGGAGCAATCCGGCTGCAGATCGTCAGCGGAGCAAAAAGTGAATTATTAAAGGAAAAAGGGGATTCGGTTGTCGAAAAGGAAAAAACAAAAACAACCGTTTCTTTCTACACCGGTGAAAAAATCAATGCCGATACATACCGCTCCCTTGGAGGAATCATCG
>JALHEL010000090.1 GCA_022837205.1 Leptolinea sp. | reverse complement strand
AAAAAATCGTTCTTGTTTGTAGTCAGTATATTGCTTATCTCTACCTTAATTCTTACCGGATGCGGAAGTAAAGCCACAGAAACTCCCAAACCGGCAACTAAGGTTGTAGAGGAAGCCACCACAGCGCCCAGTGCCACAACCGCACCCAGCGCCACAACCGAACCCAGTGCAACCACGAGTTCCCAAGCGGCTGCCGCCGTGGAAGCTGTGGAAAATATTGTCTCGACCGCAGCGAATTCCGCTGAAACAGCTGTAGAGAATGCGGAAAAGACCGTGGGTGAAGCTGCCGCTACCGCTGTTGACACCGCAAAAACAGCCGTTGAAAGTGTCGAAAAATCCGGCAGTGAAGCTGGCGCCTCCGATGTGATGAAAGCCAAAGGCGTGGCTGATAAATCCCGCTGTGACGCGGAAGGTGGTTGCGCGGTGATTAAACCGGGAGATACCATTAAAAACGGTATGGGAGGTCCTCTTACCGGTGAATACGCCATGTATGGTGTGGATATTTCCGACAGCGAGAAAATATCGATTTCCGATCTGAAGCCTCTGGAAGGATTCGAGTGGGAACTTTTGGCGGAAGATACCGTCGGCTCACCGGAAACAGCCGTTTCCATCGCTAACAAATGGGTGACCGATGATACGTTTGTCGCAGTTGCCGGTAATGTATTAACCGGTGAATCCGCCGCAATTATCCCGATTATGGAAAAGTACTACATTCCGATGCTTTCTCCTTCCGCCACCGGTGCCAATCTGACCGAAAACAATAAAGTATTCAACCGAATTGTTTTCCAAGATGCCGAACAAGGCAAGTTTGCCGCAGAATTCATCGTCAATACATTAGGCTATAAGAAGGTTGCGGTTTTGCATGACGGCATGGATTACGGAAAAGGAATTGCCGATACCGTTCGCGATACGCTGGTTAAATTAGGCGTTGAACCCGTCGCTTATGAAGCGATCACTCCGGGCGAAGCAGACTACTCTGCAGTTTTGACCTCGATTGCTTCCAAGAAACCCGAAATTATCTACTACGGCGGTTATACGGCTGAATTATCCGTCATTGCCAACCAATTAGGGCAAGTCGGTCTGGCGGGTACACCTGTCTTCAGTGATGACGGCGCTTTCGGAGCGGAATTCATCGAGAAAGCTGGTTCGCTTATGATGTTATTCAGGTTCTTGCCAAACAGATCAGTGAAGTATCTTTTGTCGGCGATGACGGAAATCTGTACGTTCCGCGTGCGGATTTGGTCAAAGCTGTCCGATCAACTTCCGGTTTCCAGGGAATAACGGGCGAAATCACCTGCAGTGAAAACGGTGAATGCAATGCCTCCGGCCCGACATTCTATGTTGTCAAAGACGGCAAGTGGGTCGTCGCAAAATAATTAATCAAAGTCATTCCCGCTCCGATAAAATCAGAAGCGGGACAGAAAAAGTGTCTTTCCTGCCTGAATCGGCTTCGAGGAAAGGCACTTTTTCATTGTAGAGTAATTATTTCAGTCATCAGTTATTCGAAATTCCGCACAACAAGAAAAGGCAAATGATAGAATAAACCCCAATCGAAATCTGAAATAATGACAAGGAAATATAACTGATCCGAAATTAAAACTTTCCTATTAACTTTATAAAAACAATACGGATCAGATAAGGAGTCATAATCTTATATGGATGCAGATAAAAGCACACCAACAACCATACAGAAAACGAAAGTCAATAGAATTAACTGGCTTCGGCTTATTGTCGGAATCTGTGCCGGTGTATTCCTTGTATATCGCCTGATTATCCAAATCATCCGCCCGGAATACGGGCCTGTTTATTGGTTGGGATTTATCAATACCGGGTTGATTGTCGGCGGCATGTATGCTTTGATCGCCATCGGATACACGTTGGTTTATGGTGTGATGATGCTGATTAACTTTGCACACGGAGATATTATGATGTTGGGTTGTTTTGCGGGATATTTTACTTTTGAATATCTCGACTTCCTGACAATCGGCGACAGTAACTTTTTAAATGTTTATCCCATTTTATCGATCATCCTTGCATTTTTGATGGGGACCGGGGTCGCCACCGTCAGCGGATATTTTTTGGAAAAAATAGCTTATCGTCCGCTGCGAAACTCTCATGTTCGACTCGCCCCCCTGATCAGTGCAGTCGGAGCGTCTATTTTTCTTGAAACGGCCGCCCAAATCATGTTTGGGCCGAATAAAAAAACCTATAAAAACCCGGAAATACTTTCACGGGGTTCCGGATTGAATATTAATATGGAAGACGGGATGATCATTATTACCAAAACCGGTATTTTCAGCCTCGTCTTGGCGATCCTATTAATGATCGCGTTATACTTTTTCGTTCAAAAAACAAAATTGGGAAAATCCATTCGTGCCGTTTCTCAAGATAAAGCTACCGCGCAACTGATGGGAATCAATTTGGATCGCGTTACCAGCCAAACTTTTTTGATCAGCGGTTTTTTGGCGGGAGCAGCCGGTGTTATGTGGGGGCTCCATAACGGTATTTTCAACCACTATGTCGGATTCCTTCCCGGCATAAAAGCCTTCACTGCTGCGGTACTCGGCGGAATCGGAAACATCCCGGGAGCGATGGCGGGAGGAATGATTTTGGGAATTGTCGAATCCGTCGGACCCGCTTTTCTCGGAATCGATTTCCAGTTAAAAGATGTGATTTCCTTTACGATATTAATTCTGGTTTTGATTTTGAAACCGTCGGGGTTATTTGGTAAATCAGCATCGAATGTGGAGAAAGTATGATGAATAAATTATTGTCGAAAGCCGTAAAAAACGGATTGGTTGCCGGCGTTATTTTAATATTTTTCGAAATGATCAATTTCACATCCACAATTGCTGTCATCCTCGAAAAAATGTTTGTAAGTGATAAAAAAGTCAAAGAAGTCAATCCGACTTATATGATTGTCATTATCGGATTAATTTTATTCTTATCGACGGCATCATTTGTCCGTAAAAATCATCTTGCGAATGAAAAATCCGCTGTGATCAAAGTGCTGGTTTCCGGTTTGGTATCGGGACTTGTATCGGGAATCTTGGTTTCGACACTGAACGCAATCCTCGGAAATTATCTCAATAATGGGGTTGATCTGCGTAAATATCTGGACGCGCTTTCTCCGGATGTGATTCGAAATTTTCTCTTCCAAACCGATATCAATAACGCGATCCGCATTTATATGGCTACCACAGTCGGCGGAGCCGTTTTAGGGGCATTTGCCAGTATCGTCATCCAAAAAGCGAGTAAGTTGAACGGAGTTTTCCGATCCCTGAAAAAGGGATATAACAACCTACAAATTCAGAAAAAGTGTGAAAAACACCCGATTATCAAAAAGCTTTTCATCGTATTCGTCGTCATTTTTATTTTCGCCTTGCCGATGATCATCAATGCTTATACTATTTCCGTATTAGGAATCGTATTTATTTATGCCATTTTAGGCCTCGGCTTGAATTTGATCGTCGGATTGTCCGGACAACTGGTTTTCGGTTATGCGGCCTTTTATGCGATCGGAGCCTATACTTTTGCATTGTTGACCGCGCCAAAACCGTTGGGGATCGAAATGAGCTTCATTCCGGCATTTATCATCGCTTTAATCAGTTCCGGAATCGGAGGCTTATTGGTCGGATTACCGGTTATGAATCTGCGGGGTGACTATTTAGCGATCGTAACCCTCGGGTTTGCCGAGATTATTCGAATTCTGATAAATAGCAATATTCTTGCCGATTATACCGGCGGCCCTCAAGGTGTAAAAGATATCGGGCAACCTCATCAGCCTGCGTTTCTGGTAAAAATTTTGGGAAAGCCGTTAGAGGAAAATGTCTGGTTTCTTTATCTGATTATTATCAGCTTGCTTGTCGTGATTTATATTGTTTACAGACTGCAATATTCAAGAATAGGACGTTCATGGGAAGCGATGCGGGAAGACGAAACCGTCGCTCAGGCATGCGGGGTCACCACCAGCTTTTATAAAGTGCTTGCGATTGTGATCGGAGCAATTATCGCGGGAGCAGCCGGAGCGATTTATGTATCGAGAAATACCTATACGGGTCCGAATGAATACGCTTTCATGGTTTCGGTTAACGCTTTAGCCGTCGTTGTGATCGGCGGTATGGGTTCCATCCCGGGGGCGTTACTGGGCGCCTTCATTATTAAAGGGTTACCGGAATTGTTACGTGACCTGGATAATTATCGTATGCTCGTTTTCGGTGCTCTCTTAATCATCATGATGGTCATCCGGCCGGAAGGGCTCTTACCTGCCAAACGCAGAAAGTTGGCGGTGAAACCCGAATCTCTTGAAGTATTAAAGGAGGATCTTAAACCATGACTCGGAAACCACCTTATGTTCTGGAAGCCCAAAATATAACCATTACCTTTGGCGGGCTTACAGCTGTAAACAATGTCAGTTTACAGGTTCCCTATCAATCCATCATCAGCATTATCGGACCAAACGGTGCGGGAAAAACGACATTTTTCAATTGTATTTCCGGTTTTTATTCGATCAACAGCGGCGTTGTTTTGTTTCAGGAAAGGCCAATCAACGGTATTCCGACAGATGAAATCGCCGATATGGGAATATCACGAACGTATCAAAATATTCGTTTGTTTTCAAACATGACTGTCATGGAAAACGTTATGATCGGGCAACAGCCCCGTTTACATGCCAATTGTTTGGATGCCGTTTTACAGACTTATCGAAATCGCCGCGAAGAGAAACAATCCATTCAAAAAGCCAGCAATTTGCTCGAATTTGTCGGCTTGAGTGCTTATGCAGATGATTTGGCAAAGAATCTACCTTATGGTGCACAACGGCGTTTGGAAATTGCCCGGGCTTTGGGAAACAATCCGCATCTTTTATTACTCGATGAGCCTTGTGCCGGCATGAATCCTCATGAAACCAAAGCGATGATCGAATTAATCAATACCCTTCGGTCTGAATTAAAGATCACAATTGTCCTGATTGAACATGATATGAAAGTAGTGATGAATATTTCAGATTCCATCCTTGTGCTGGACCACGGAGAACGAATCGCGGAGGGCAGTCCCGAAGAAATCCAAAAAGATCAGAGAGTAATCGAAGCTTACTTGGGTTCGGGAACAAAAAATGTGATTGAAAAATATTCAAAACGCAAGTCGGAAAAAGTTCATCAGAGTTAATAAGGAAAGATGTATGTATTTTGAAATCAAAGATCTGCATGTTCATTATCGCGCAATTCATGCTTTAAAAGGCATTTCTCTGACTGTCCAAAAAGGTGAAATCGTGGCGCTTATCGGCGGAAACGGAGCCGGAAAAAGCTCCACTCTCAATTCGATATCGGGGTTGGTTCAGACAAGCGGCGGTTCGATCATTTATCAAGACGAGGAATTAATCGGTTTGGGTACGGATATCATCGTCCAAAAAGGGATTGTTCAGGTTCCGGAAGGCCGCCATATTTTTCCAAAAATGACCGTTCAGGAAAATCTGGAGATGGGCGCTTTCCTAAATAATAACAAAGCTTCGGTTAATCGAGATATGGAAAATATTTTTCAGCTTTTCCCGCGTCTCAAAGAACGGCGAAATCAACCCGGCGGTACGCTTTCCGGGGGCGAGCAACAAATGCTTGCGATAGCCAGAGGTCTGATGGGACATCCCGATTTAATGCTGCTGGATGAACCCTCCATGGGACTTTCGCCGATTTTGGTTGAACAGATTTTTGATATTATCTTTGATATCAATCAGCGAGGCACCAGCATCTTACTGGTCGAGCAAAATGCACAAATGGCCTTGGCGATTGCCGATCGCGGTTATGTGCTTGAAACCGGTGAGATTGTGCTAAACGGTACGGGTGAAGAGTTGATGAATGATCCGAAGGTTCAGGCAGCTTATTTGGGCGGAGAGTCGGAAGAAGAAAAACGTAACAAAGGCGAATATTATTTTTAACGGAATTCTCGGCACAAAAAAGAGAGAGCGGAAATTTCCGCTCTTTTTTCCTGAGTTTTACAGTTGAGTTGGACGAATAACGGAAAATTTGTCGGGAAAAGTGGCAAAATGTCACTTTTTTGTTATTGGGTATTGTATATCTAATAGTATTATGTTATAATAAAGAAATGAACAGGAGGGGAAAATGAGCAGTCTTCAGGTCTATGTCAGCAGAGGGAATCAATATGCCAGAATCGTCGAATCTTATCGGGATCCGATCACCAAGAAACCGAAGACCAAAATCCTGAAGAACTTAGGGCGAGTGGACCTTCTTGAAAAGAATGAACCCGGGATCATTGAACGTCTGAAAAAGGAATGTGTGGAATCCAAAGAACTAAACAAACAGCTGAAAGAGGCGGCGATTCAAAAAGAGGTTGAGCAGCTGTTGAAGGGGAAAGACGGCACGGAAGAATCCGCCGGATTTCCGGTACAGAACTACGGGGTCCGGATTTACCAAAAGATCTGGGAAGAGATGCGACTGGATCAATTCTTTGCATACCGGCAAAAGAAGGACAGTAAGATCAGCTATGATTTAGGATCAGTGGTCAAGATGTTGGTGCTGTCCAGGCTGATGGCTCCGGCGTCTAAGAAGCGTTCCTATGAAAGGAAAGATCAATTCATCGGGCAAGGGGAGATGGAAATCGAACAAGTATACCGATGTTTACCCTTTCTGGCGAAAGAGAAAGAGAATCTTGAGGTGTATCTGAATCAGCAACTGAGCCGAAAAATGGATCGATCCTTGAGTGTGGCATTTTACGACGTAACCACCTATTATTTTGAATCGGTGGCAGCCGATGACTTAGCCAAATTCGGATATTCCAAAGACAATAAAGTCAATCAGGTCCAAGTGGTGATGGGATTACTGATTGACCAAGCCGGCATACCAATATCATACAGTTTATTTCCCGGGAATACGAGTGATTTCAAGACGTTGATTCCGGTGATGAAAGATTTGAAGAAACGCTATGGTATCACAAAAATGATTCTGACGGCTGACCGGGGATTGAACTCGGGTGAAAATCTAGCGTTTCTGAAAAACGAAGGCTTTGACTATGTGGTGGGATTCAAAGTCCGCTCCGCCACGCAATCGATCCGACAACAGATTTTGGATGAAAGAGAATATGTTCCTGTCGGTGATGATTTTCGCTGGAAGTTTCTGGCTTATGCAAAGAACGATAAAGGAACCCATTTCGATGATCGGATATTGGTGACTTGGTCGGCCAAAAGAGCGGCAAAAGACCGCACCGATCGAGAACGGCTGATCCAAAAATCGCTGCGGTTGGTGGAATCCAAAAGCCGATTGGAAGCCGAAATGAAGAAAGGCGGGAAGAAATATGTCCAATTGAGTTTATTGGATGATCCGGTCGCGGTTTTTGATCAAAAGAAGGTTGAGATGGATGAAATGTTCGATGGCTATTATGGGATTCAGACTTCGGATAACAGTTTGTCTCATGAACAGATACTCGATTTGTATGGCGGTTTATGGAAAATTGAGGAAAGCTTCCGAGTTTTGAAGACAGATCTCGAAGCGCGACCAATTTTTGTGAAGAAACCGACCAGTGTTCAAGGTCATTTCGTCATCTGTTATCTCGCATTGGTCATTCAGCGGTATCTGGAATACTTGCTCAGCGAGAGAGGATTATCTGTTTCCACTGAAAAGATCCAAGATGCCCTTCGTTCAGCGAACGTGACCACCCTTCCCGACTTGGGAAAAAACAGAAAGGCTGTTTATATCAAGAATCAATCCAATGAGGATTTCTCATCCATCATCAAAGCCTTATCCATTTCGGAAATTCCGACTTTTGGAACGATCGGAGACATCATGCGCTGGTAGATATACTTTTTCTGAATGAAATGAACGCTCTTTTTACCCGTATTTTCGGCGTATTTAGAGCGTTTTTGTTTTTCTCCAACTGTAAAACTCGGGAAGAAACCCCATCATTGCTGATGGGGTTTCTTTGATTACTGTTTGATTTCACCCATTGTTACTTCTATCCGATGAATTAAGCCGTCGTCAACCAACGGTATTGACTTAGGATCGATT
>JALHEL010000534.1 GCA_022837205.1 Leptolinea sp. | reverse complement strand
CGTCCATATTTGAGCGCAGTTTATCTGCGGCTGCCCAAAGCGTTTTTTCCAGTTCATGGTTGTTTTCTGTCATCTGCTTCTCCTGTCTAAATCGTCACAGCGGTTGCGGTCTGTCATTGATTTTCAAATTTCCCGGGTCTGCGTTTTGCTTTTTCTGTTTCCTAAACCCCTTATGAAATATAACTCTTCGGAATCGCTATTGTTTGCGGATTTTAAATTCAGAAATGATCTTATCCTGCGTAAGTTTGTAACCTGCGGGTCAATCCCATCACCGGTATTTACGAATTCATTGGTACCGGATACTCTAATTATTATAGCATTGGTCAAGAAAACGATCCCCCGCCCGGGTTTCCAAGACTGCCGCCGGATTCATTCCAAAATCCCCCAGAATCGATTAAGATAAATTTATGGATGATTTTTCTTATAATTCGCAATACTTGATCCGGAATGGAAAACCTTGGTTCCCGCTGATGGGAGAGATGCACTATTCCCGCGTAGACCGCCGTTTCTGGGCTGATTCGCTGCAAAAAATGAAAGCCGGAGGAATCGACATTGTTTCTTCTTATGTCATCTGGATTCATCATGAAGAAATCGAGGGCGAATTCGACTTTTCCGGAAATAAAGATTTACGGAAATTTATTCAATTGTGCCAAGATCACGGACTTTATTTTTTCCTGAGGATCGGACCCTGGGTTCATGGTGAAGTCCGACATGGCGGCTTTCCGGATTGGCTGCTGGCGAAAGGTTTCGAAGTTCGCACAAATGACGAGCGCTATTTTGCGGAAGTTTATCGGTTTTATGACCGGATCTATTCGCAAATTCAGGGATTGCAATTCAAAGAGGGCGGACCGATCATCGGCATCCAAATTGAAAACGAGTACGGGCACTGCGGCGGTCTTACAGGATCGGAGGGCGAAGCCCATATGCGACGTTTAACCGCCATGGCAAAGGAAATCGGTTTTGATGTCCCCTATTTCACTGCCACCGGTTGGGGTGGTGCCGTTACCGCAGGGTTATTACCGGTTATGGGAGGATATCCCGACGCGCCTTGGGACAGCAGATTGACCGAAATCGAACCCAGCGGGAATTACATATTTACGCCGGAACGGAACGATCACAACATCGGATCGGATCATCATATCGGTTATGGATTAACATTTGATCCGGCTGAATTTCCTTATCTAACCGCCGAATTGGGAGG
>JALHEL010000089.1 GCA_022837205.1 Leptolinea sp. | reverse complement strand
CACCCGACTTCTGCTCGTAATCACCTGTCATTGGTTTATCAGATCGTTCAACAAGGCATCGCAGGAAATGAAATGAGGATCTTTGGCGAAAGTGCAAGCCGTAATTGGACACATGTTTATGATCTGGCCGCAGCTCTTACGGCATTACTCAAGAAAGAAGAATTATCTTATTCCGTGTATAACTTATCCTATGGATGTTCCTATTCGCTGAAAGAATTATTGGAGACCGTAAAAAAAGTGGAACCGAAATTTCGATATTCCTTTACGGATACGGAAAAAGATGCAAATTTGATTCTCTCAACCGGGGAACACAGAGGAATTTTAGACAATTCTCGTCTGATCCATGATGCGGGCTTTGTCCCTGCCTACAATTTACAAAAGGGTTTGGAACAATATCTTTCTTGGCTGAGACAAGCCAAGTTGACAAATGATTTTCGATGAAACAGTACAATAAGAAAATAAATTTCTTAATTTGTTGCGGAAACTAAAAAAATGATATAATATTTTCTTAAGCAAAAAAAGCTTGGTGGTTCCGCATTTTTTAATATTTCAAACTAAATAATTCTATCGGAGGCAAAATGCCTGAAGCAGCTGCATGGAAATTTCAAAAGGTATTAAAACCAATTATCGACATCAGTTTGGGACACTATATTCTTAAGGGAAGAATACTGACTTGCGTTCATGATGAAGTGATTGAAAATGGTTTTGTTGAGATCAACGGAAAAACGATTGCTGATATGGGAAAATGGGATCCGTCCGCGGAATATGCGGATGCCGAAATCATTGAGGTCGAAAAAGGTACGATTATGCCTGCATTATTCAATAACCATGCCCACTTGGCGTGGGATGGGATCCATGATCTTGCCGATCAATCATTGAATGACACTCCGGAGATCAGTGCATATAAATCATGTGCCAATATGCTTCTGTCCTTACGAGCCGGAATTACAACGGTTCGTGATCTCGGTGTGAACAAAGCAAATATTGCGACGAAACAAGCTGTCGAACAGGGGATTTTCCCGGGTCCGCGTTTGTTGATTACCGGTGAGGCAATTGTTCAGACCGGCGGGCATACTTATTGGGCATGTCGGGAAGCGACCGGTGCGGATGAAATGCGGCGGGCGGTTCGTGATCAGGTTCGAAACGGTGCCGATTTGATCAAAATTATGGCATGCCACGATCGACTGGAGTTTACGGATTCCGAATTGGAAGCAATCATTGACGAAGCGCATCGGAACGGTCTTCCGGTGACCGCCCATGCCACCTTTAATGCGGCTGTGAAGCGAATGGCGCAATTCGGTGTGGATGTTATCGAACATGGCGGGGATATGGATGATGAAACGATCGGGTTGCTGCTGGAGAAAAAGATCCCGATTGTGACTACTTTCTCGGCAGTTGTGATTCAATCTCGCCCGGAAATTGCGCGGAAATATAATATTCCGGAATGGAAGATCGAAGAACGGCAACGGCAGGCTGCGGATAAGGCAAAATATAATGACCTTGTCAAAGCATCCAAAGCCGGAGTTATGATAGCATTCGGAACAGATGCCGGAAGTCCTTGTGTGCAGCATAATATGATTGTCCCCGAAATGGAATTTATGGTTCATTTGGGTTTGGTGGATGGAAATTACGGCGCTTTACAAAGTGCGACAAGTATTTCGGCAAAGTTAAACAAACTGGATCAAAAGTTGGGAACGCTTGAAAAAGGGAAGTTGGCGGATGTCATCGTGATGGAAGGGAACCCTTTGGAAGATCTTTCCGCATTAACGAAAGTGAAATATACCTTTAAAGAAGGCTGTTCCATGCTTTAGGAAGACTTTTTTTGTACGGGGACCGATAACGGTTGAATTCGGCTGCGGTGTTAATGGTTTTTCGTTTTGAGCGGGGGTGATGATGATCAGAATCATTCAAGTGGGTTTGGGTGTGAGAGGCATTCAATGGGCGGATGTCATCCGAAAGCATCCGGATACAACTGTTGTGGCTTATGTTCGCCGGAATGTTGAGTTGGCGCGCAAACAGGTTGCCGAATGGGGTGAGACGGTTCCTTGCTTTTCAACTTTGGAAGAAGCGTTGAATTCAGTCCGGGCGGATGCGGTGGTTTTGGTGACTCCTCCCGAATATCACTTTGAGGATGTCTTATGCGCTTTTTCTCATCATTGCCACGTGATCTGCGAAAAGCCCCTTTCCGAAAAAATGTGCGAATGTATTGAGATGGTCAGGCAAGCCGAGCAAAACAAATTGCTTCTGATGGCCGGAATGAATTTTCGCTATTTGGCAGTGACTCAGAAATATCGAAATCTGATCAATGAAAAGGTTTTGGGAACGATCGGGTACGGGCATTTTACTTATATTCGGAACCGAAACGGAAATCGAAACGATCTGAACAAATACCCTCTATCAATGCTGCAACCGATGTTGCTCGAACAGTCCGTTCATCATTTTGATTTGCTGCGTTATTGTTATGGGGAAGAGCCATGCCGAGTTTCAGCGGAAACTTGGCGGCCTTATTGGAGTACTTATGATGATGACTGTTGCGTTTCCGCCTCGATCCGTTTTACGCACGGGATTCAGGCGGTATATTTGGGAACCTGGACATCGGGGTGTAACCGGATGCAATTCGAATGGCGAACAGATTTTTCGGGAGGAACCATCCGGCAGTGTCATCAATTCGGTGATTTGTTTCAATCGAGAATGGATCCGGAATTATCGATGAGCGGAGAGAATTTTAAAACAGATCCGAGTATCGAACCGTGGGAACCGGTTGAATTGGATCCGTGCGAAGCATTTGTGGATGATACTTACGGGTTGTTATGTGAATTTGTCGATGCGCTTCAAGCGGGTCAGGAGTTAGTAACTTCCGGGAAAGATCATCTTAAGACACTCGGGTTGACATTGGCATGTATCGAGTCTTCTCTTACCGGAAGAAGAATCGAAATGCATGATTTTTATAAAAGAAACGGCGTTCCTTCACGATGGATCGATTAAATATTTTTTTGACAACGGAATTTAGGAGAAAATAATGACGGATCGGAATGAAAAATTTGTGGGTATTCAAATCAGCCCCTTCAGTGTGATGGATGAAGGCATCGTCCCTATGTTAGATCGTTTCGAAAATCGGTTTGGTATCAATACTTTACTGGTCGGAACATTATCATGGTTGGGATTAAAGGTCGGTCGCAGTATCGGCTGGCAATTTGACGGTTGGCCTGATCACGGCAAAGCGGATGCCGATTATCAGTTGAAGGGCGGTTCATATATTAAAGAAAGAGCCGAATATTATCGAAATACGAAAGTCACAAATTTTCAGAACAAAGATGAAGGGCTGGAAGGAAAGGATATTTTGGATATCGTTATTCCCGAAGCGAGAAAACACGGAATGAAAGTGTATCCCGAAGTGATGGAACCGCTGTTTAAATATGCGGGACACGGTTCGGCGAATAATGTTTCCATTCCGAATATGCCGCAACTGTTGGAAGTGGATCAATTCGGTCGCTACGGTCATGAACCCTGTATCAATAATCCCGGTTACCGCAGTTTTTGGCATTCCGTAATTGAAGATTATGCGCGGAATTATGATATCGACGGAATTATGTGGTGTAATGAGCGAAGAAGCCCTCTGGATAATATTCTGTCCGGCTCTCCCGCAAATTGTTTTTGTCCGTATTGCCGGCAAGAAGCGTTTGAACGCGGAATCGATGTCGAGAAAGTTCGGGAAGCATTCGGAAAGTTGTATGATGTTACACAGCGAGCCAGAAACGGTGAACAATTTGTCGACGGAGCGCTGATTGAATTTATGCGGACACTCTATTATTATCCGGAAGTGATGCAATGGGAACGGTATTGGGTCGAGCGGAACAAAGATTTGGATCGTGAGTTGTATGGCATCACAAAATGGTGTAACAGCGATTTGGAATTCGGATTGAATGTCTGGAATCGGAATCATTTTAATCCTTTGCGAAAAGCTCAATGGCCGTGGGCTGAAATGGTTACGTGGTCCGATTGGGTAAAACCGATTACTTATCAACATCAGGCCGGCGGCGTTTATATGAATGAAATGAAAAGTCTGCATCAATCCGTTTTGCGAGATGTGACTCCGAAGGAAATGACGCCGATTATGTATAAATTCCTCGGATTGAACGAATGCGATTGGGACGAATTATATGAAAAAGGGATGGCACCGGAGACTTACGTTTATGGGCAATGTGCCGATGCGGTCCGAGGTGTCAACGGAAAAGTTCCGGTTTATATGGGGATCGGCGTGGATGCGCCCCGCAGCGGACCCAACCAAGCGATCTGTACACCCGATATCGTTCGGCGCAGTGTTCTGGCTGCGTATCGTGCCGGCGGTAAGGGCGTCGTTTATTCTCCTTCTTATGCCGGAATGAAGTTGAAAAATCTGGATGGCGGAGCGGAAGCGCTGAAAGAGCTGGGGATTTTTTCAAACCGATAATAGCAGTTGAAAGCCTTTGAAACAGAAATATTCTTAAATTACGAAAGTGCTGGGAAAATGATGAAAAAAATAATGATCGACCCGACCATTCGCAAAGAGCAAGTCGATGCGATTCAGATGCAGCTCCCAAAGGATTGGGAAATCATCGATCAAATCGAAAAAGCGGATTTTATCGTTACCGGTAATATGGATATTTCCGAAGATAACCTACGATCTTGCGGAGGATCCCTAAAGGGAATTATTCAAATTCTTCCCGGCAGCGCAAAAATTGCACAAGTGGGAATTCCTGTTTATTCGGTATATGATACCGGGCTGACCGGCGTAGCGGAACATGCAATCATGTTAATGCTTGTATTAAGCCGGCGTTTGCTGTGGTTGATTGAAAAAGTGAAGAATCAGGAATGGGTGGAAGGAAAATCCACGCCGGTACTGACGGATCAAAAAAACTATACATACAATTGGGTCGGGTTACCCGAATCCGGACAACTACACGGTAAAACGGTGGGCATTGTCGGATTCGGTTTCATTGGACAAGATTTAGCTCGCCGGTTAAAAGCTTTTCACGCAAAAATTATTTATTATGACATCGTCAGGGCTTCGAGTGATATCGAAACTTTGTACGAGGCAAAGTATGCTCCGCTGGATGAGCTATTGCAATGTTCCGATTTTGTTACCCTTCATCTGCGATATATCGAAGGAGAAGGGGGAAATAAAAAAATGTTCGGGAAACAATTTTTTGAAAAAATGAAACCGACCGCCTATTTTATCAATACCTCCAGAGGTCAGTTGGTAGATGAGGCTGCGTTGGCGGAGGCAATTCAGAACCACAGGATTGTCGGTGCCGGTCTGGATGTATTTGAGTATGAACCTTTCAAACCGGATTGCCCGCTCCTTCCTTTGATCAGCGATCATGTGATTCTTACCCCTCATGTCGCCGGAACTTATGTGGAAGAAGCCCGGAAGACAATCGCTATGGAAATCGTTGAAATTATTCGGGAGAAAAGTGACCAATGAAACGAGAAACGCCTGCCGAATTAAAGAAAATCTTTAGGTGGATCGATGCCCATCAAGATGAATTTGTGAAAGACCTGCAACGTTTGGTGCAGCAACCCAGCATTTCCGCTCAGAATATCGGTTTGCGTGAATGCGCTTCTTTGGTGTGTGAAATAATGCATGAAGACGGATTGCCGGCACAGCAGTTTGAACTTAACGGAGGTCCGCCGATTGTGATGGGAGAGCTGCAAAGCAAAAGGAATAAAAAAAAGCTGATGGCTTATGCTCATTATGATGTCCAGCCGCCGGAACCGTTGGATAAGTGGGTTTTTCCTCCGTTCGGGGGCGAAATAAGCGATGGCCGAGTTTGGGGACGAGGTGCGACCGACAATAAAAGCGGCTTACTGGCATTTGTGAAAGCGGCTGAAGCATGGATGAACGGCATAGGTGATGTACCGGTTACGATCAAATTTATGTTTGAAGGAGAAGAAGAAATCGGTTCTCCCCATCTGGGACCATTCGTTGCGGAAAACCCCGAGATGTTCCGGTGCGATGCGATGCATTGTCTGGACGGCGGGATGAATTCCAGTGAGCCTGTTCCGGAAATTGATTTGGGCTTGAAAAGTGTTTTATATGTGGAATTAGTTGCTCACGGTGCGAATTCGGATATTCACAGCTTAAATGCTCCTTTGGTTCCTCAACCGGCTTGGGATTTGGTGCGAGCTTTAAATACCTTGATGGATGAAAAAAGACATATATTGATCGAAGGTTGGTATGAAGGTTGGTCGGAACCGGACGAAGACGATATTCGGCTGATCAAAGACAAAGTCAGTCGTATGGATATCGATAAATTGAAAAAAGAATGGGGACTGACCGAATTTGCGTTAGGGCGTGATGGGTTCGAAGCGATGAAGGCGCGAGCTTTTGAACCAACTTGTAACATATGCGGTCTGACAGCAGGATACCAAGGACCGGGAGATAAAACAATCGTTCCCTGTGAAGCAAGAGCAAAAATTGATTTTCGCCTGCCTCCGTTTATCGATCCTTCCAAAGCGTTGGAAAAATTGCGCCGGCATCTGGATAAGAACGGCTTTGAAGATATTGAAGTTATCTCGGTTTTTGGCGATTCTCCCGAACCACCGTTCAAGATCAGCGTCAAAGAGGATATTAGCCGGGCTGTAATTGAAGCGGCAGAAATGGTTTATGGAATTCCACCCATAATAAACGGTGTAAGTGCGGAGGGGACCATTTTAAGACATGTTTGGATGCCGACGGTTTTGACCGGTTTTGCACAACCCGATTGTAATTTGCATGCTCCGAATGAAAGCTGCTCCATTTCAGCCTATATGGACGGAATTAAATATGCTGCCGCTATCATGTGGAATTTCGGAAATATGGGGTGAGCCATTATTTCCCCAAAAAAGTACCGGAGGCTTTTCAGATAAATGA
>JALHEL010000533.1 GCA_022837205.1 Leptolinea sp. | reverse complement strand
CTACCCCGATAGATAGCGCTATAGATGAGATGAGAAGAGATGAGATGAGAAGAGATGAGATGAGTAGGGTAAAAAATGAGCCTTTTTTACCCTCTAAAAAACCCACTAAAAAACCAATAGATAAAATACCCAAAGAAAACACAAAAAAATCATATGGTGAGTTTAAGAATGTAACACTTACCGACGATGAATACAGAAAGCTTCAGGAAAGGTTTCCGAGCTGTTATTCCGATTGGATAGAAAAACTGTCATTTTGGAAAGAATCGAAAGGTAAAAGAACAAAAAGTGATTATGCTACGATTCTTAATTGGGATAGGATGAATAAAGACAAAAATCCAGAAGTTAAGAATCAAATGGAGGGATGGATATTACGATGAGAAAAGATATACAAGTGTTGTTCGATGAAGAAACAGAAAAATCGTTGATTGGAGCATTTTTGATCAATCCAGAAAACCTGATCATGTCAACGCTGCGTTCAGAGGACTTTTCGAATAAAAACCTCGGAGAATTATATAAAGTCATGCGGGAGATGGCTGATTCTCGGATGGAGATTGACGTTTCAACCGTTTATTCTGAGTGCCGCCGCCGTAATATCCTTACGTGGACAAAGCTTGATTTATATGCGATGGCATCCGCTTGCAGCTCTTCGATGCACTGGGAGTCATACGAGAATATCATTCGAGATTTGGCTTCGAGACGATCGGTCGTAGCCGCTTCAAGCGATTTATACAATGCAGCGATCGACACCGAAAAACCATTATCAGAATCGATAAGCAGTGCGATTGAAAATATTTCGGATAGCGCAGGGATCCAAGAATCGGCTGTTCACGTTTCTGAATGGCTGGATGAGTTCGAAGCGGACATGATCCAGCGTGCCATGGGAGAAAAAGCAGCCGGTCTAAAAACTGGATTTAAAAACTTAGACGAAATTCTTGGAGGTCTCGAACAAAAAACGATGATGTTGATTATGGGTGTTCCAGCTGTAGGCAAATCAATGTTTACAATGCAGATTGGTTTACAAATGGCTGCATCTTACCCGGGTGCAATCTATTCGCTGGAGATGCAAGGCAAATCAGTCATTCGCCGGATGATATCTGGATTTGGGAGGATTAGCGCAGGGAGTTTGAAATCCGGACAGATGACAGCAGAAGAACAAGTACGATATAACGACACGGTAAAAATGATGGAGAAAAGGCGTCTCTAT
>JALHEL010000532.1 GCA_022837205.1 Leptolinea sp. | reverse complement strand
TGTCTGCGCAAGACACGCTTTCTGTTTTTGCACATCCATCCATTTCCCCATCGGGCGATTATCTCTATTTTGTTTCCGATATGCCGGGAGGGTATGGAGGAAAAGACATCTGGCGGGCCGGAATGGATAGGAACATTGTACTTTTTACTGAAAATCTGGGCCCGGAAATAAATACGCCGGGTGATGAGATGTTTCCGTACATGAAAAATGATTCCACACTCTACTTCTCGTCCGACGGACACCCGGGAATGGGGGGGCTGGATCTGTTTGAGGGCACATTGCAACGCGACGGAAAGCGATGGACGATTATGAATATGGGATTTCCCGTCAATTCATCGATGGACGATTTTGGCATTACTTTCGAGAGGGGGAGGCGCCGCGGGTTTTTCAGTTCGAACCGTGATGATGCACGTGGCCGCGACCATATCTATTCGTTCGAATATCGGGATGTGAATATCGTTGTGGAAGGTCTTACCGTGGATAAAGAAGACAAATTCATCCCAAACGTCAAGGTGTCGGTGGTTGGCGATAACGGCTTCCGGCACGAATACATTACCCGGCAGGACGGGACCTATCGTTTTGTTGCAGACAGGGGTGTGAACTATCTTTTTATGGCCGGCGCAGAGGGCTTCCTGAACATGAAAAAATCGCTGAAAACATCAACCGAAGAGAAAGATACAGTCTATTTCGTGAAGTTTGAAATGACTCCTTATAACAAACCCGTTATCCTTGAGAACATTTTTTATGATTTTGATAAAGCCGAGTTGCGCCCTGAATCTAAAGATGAACTCGAAACGCTTGTTGAACTGCTGAATGACAATCCGTCAGTAGCCATCGAGCTATCGGCACATACCGACCGGAAAGGTTCTGAGGAGTACAATCGAAACCTGTCGTTGCGGCGCGCACAATCGGTGGTACGATACCTTATTGATAATGGGATTGACGAACGGCGGTTATCGGCTGCCGGTTTTGGGAAAATGCAGCCCAAAACGGTCACTACAACCATTGCCCGCAAATACGATTTCCTGAAAGAGGGCGATTTGCTCGATGAAGCATTTATGGAAAACCTGACACCCGAACAACAGAAGATTGCCGACCAGATTAATCGGCGGACAGAATTTAAGGTGACCGACTTATCCTTCGGATTATTTTGAACCCGAATATTTTCGTGATGAAGGGCAATAAAGGCGCACTTTTTGCTATAT
>JALHEL010000531.1 GCA_022837205.1 Leptolinea sp. | reverse complement strand
AACTTCCCCTGAAGCTTCAAGCCATTGTTTTGAAGTAATTCGATATCGCTCTCGGATGACAGATTGCAATGGTTGCTTTAATCGCCTGCAAATTTCAACGGATATTGAGAGATCATTTTCCGAAAGCCATCCTCTTTTGACCAAAGTTTGGGCGATTTTGTCATCGTCGACTATGATTTGATCCGGAACGTATGAGTAAATCCTCTGCTTTAATGTACTGAATAAAGAAGGTGCACATAAAGAAACCCTGTAAGAATCAAAATTAACCTTACCGCCCAAGGAAGATCCAAGCTCACCAGGATCGGATGTCGCCAAATAAAATTCATTTTTCACTATCCATACCGGCAGAAGGTTTGATTTTTCAGAGATAAGGAACGATAAACTGCTGATCCCCGGGATCGGTGCGGCATTACGCGAAGAAAAATGGGGGGAATTTGTACAAAGACCGACAACTTCACCCCATTGGGCTTCATTTATTAAATGATTTTCGAATGCAAGTGCCGGTAAATCTTTAATAGATGTATTTTGATCTTTCTTAAGTGATTGAATTTGCTCATTGTTAAGCAGACCCATTTTATTGAGTGCAACTTCCGGTAGTACCGGCTTCGGCTGATCATATTCTTGTTGATAAAGCCATGATTGTACCGCGCGAATATCTTGGAAACTTGCAGATATTATTTCAAGCGGATATCGGGTAATTTTTTCAATTTCATTCCGGGCATTTGATGACAGACGATATGCAGCCGCAATGATTAAGTGATCATCAGAAATTGCAACCGGTACCAAACAATATTGATCGGCAATATTTTCAGGAAGAATTCCGGAAAGATATTTGGGAATTCTTAATTTTCTGATAGGGTAAATTCGGTTTCTCGCTTCCGAAACCATAATTTTGCTTCATGCCTTTCAAATTGTTATTCAGAAAAAAATTTAATGCTTCTTTCTTTTCTGTTGGTAGACCGCATTCATAATCGTAGAAAAATATTCAGGAAATGATCAGAACCAATAAAAAAACCGGTTTGAAATTCAGGACAATCAAAACAGATTTATGGGTGTGGAAACCATCCGGCTGTAAATCAAATAAAATTTTCCTTATTTTCTTGAATGAATTCGGGGAAGGAGAGTCAAGCTAATACGATTCGAATAATGTTATCATCCCTTTCGATTCCTCGGACAGCTTTTCCGAGCGAAGATTGAAGAATGTCT
>JALHEL010000530.1 GCA_022837205.1 Leptolinea sp. | reverse complement strand
GCCAAATAAATGATCAGCATTCCGATCACCATGGAAAATATGTTCCAGGAAACACCGGCGTTCTTTTTCATCCGATTGATCATGCCGATAACAAACGCGGCAAGAATAAAGCCCAGCAAATACCCGCCGGTCGGTCCGAAGAGCACTCCCAAACCCGCCTTGCCTCCGGCAAAAACCGGAATACCGATAACACCCAGCAGAACATAAATCAACTGACTCATCGCACCCAGTCGGGCACCCAGAAGAACGGCGGCAACATTTAAAAAGAATGTCTGCGCGGTAATCGGCACGGGCGGAAGAGGAATAACGATGAACGCTCCCGCCGCCGTCAGCGCTCCGAAGAGTGCGGTGTAAACCAGACCTTTGGTTGACGGATGATTTGCAGTCATACCCTTTCTCTCTTTTTCAATCCGTTTATTTTACGAGAATATCTCTGTACCAAAACGTTGTCTCCCGATTGGTTTTATCGCCGTCATTGTCATGATCATCATTTTCCATTTTCGTTTTGTACGCCCTGTGAACAAGCCTGCCAGGCCGATAATCGATTTTCTTTTTAAAAATAGGTCCGTCAAAAACGAACGTGTGAAACTCTCCGTTTTCGCCGCAAGGGTCGACATTTTCCGGCAGATCGCTAAGAAAATCTTCATCAATCACCCGTCCGGTAAAAGACGGATCAAGATATTGCTCATTGACGCAAACAACGACCGTCAGGAAGCCTAAACCAATAAATTCTTTTATTATTTCCGCGCTTGTTTTTTTCCATAACGGGAACAGACCTTTCATTTGAACGTCCGCCAGCCGCTCTTCCCTGTATTTCTTCAGGTCTTCCAGAAAAATATCTCCGAATACGGCGTATTCAATCCCCTCGTTTTTAAATCCGTTTAAAGTATTTTCCATGATGTCGTCATATATTTTCATGGAAGCCGATTCCGGCAGATAAATCTCTTTCAGTTTTATTCCTATATTCTCCGCCTGCAATTGAAGTAATTCCTTTCTTACTCCATGCATTGAAATTCTTTCATATTCTTCGCTTAAAGTTGTCAGGAGATATTTTAACTTTCTCAAGCCAAACGGGAGATAGCATACGTGTCTGGGCTGGTAATCCCTCTTACGAAAAGAAAGCTGCAATGTTTGGAATTCAAGGGCAATCGATCCGGTTGCTTTCATATTTCCCGGATTACGAAGGAAAGTTTGTTGTTCAGGCGTTCAA
>JALHEL010000088.1 GCA_022837205.1 Leptolinea sp. | reverse complement strand
CGTCAGAGTCGGTGTCGCGGTTAATGTAGGTGACGGTGTAACGGTGTTTGTCAGAGTCAACGTCGGAGTTTCGGATAAAGTCGGCGTCAGGGAAAGAGTCGGCGAAGGTGTCAACAGTGGAATCAATTTTGGCGAAGCCATATAAAGTGCGCCCAGAATTAAGATAACGGAAATCAATCCTCCGACCAGCCGATGTTTTCTACTTGCTTTTTTCTTTCGCGTGTCTTTATAACGTTGTAAGGACTCGGCTTCCCGCGGAAGAAGATCCATTCGTTCCAATTCGCGGATGGTATTTTTAATTGTCTGTCCCCGCTCACTCCGTTTTTGTCTTGATTTCTTCGGGCTTTCATTTAATTGGGTCAATAATTGATGAGCTTGCGTTCGTTGCTCAAGCCATTTGTTCCGTGCGGCAAAACCCGGCTGAATTCCGATCAATTCCGCGGGAATTTGCTCGAAGAAATCTCTTGCGTTTTTTCGAATTGCGTAAATGGCATCCAGACTGATTTCCGAACCGCGAATGCCATATCCGCGGATCGTGTTATCGGACGATTCAACCCAATTCAACAAACCTAACAAATAATTAATTTGCTTGATATAAGGATTTTTTTCGGGATCGACTTTGATTTCTTTTTCCAAAATTGTTTTATATTGATTTAATTCATTCGAAAGTTCGGAAATCAATGCGGGATCGGATGTTTTAGGGTCCAATATGCGATTGACTTTTTCAATGACCTCCCCATTTCCTGACGAATCTTTCGTGAAACGGCTTTGGATCAGGTGATATTTTTCGCTGAGATCACGGATTTCATTTTCGGCATTTTCTTTTTGAATCTTAAGCCAATCCGGCCATTTATCTTGCTCTCCGGTTTGGAAGGAGTTTAGGATTCGTTCCGCGGATCGAAAATCTCCCTGTCTTACGAAGGAATTTGCCTGTTCGATCATGCCTGAAAGTGCGCGAAAAGCGTTGTTGATCTCATCGAGCCTCAGTTTCAATTCAAGGATTTGCTGGCTGCGATTTTCGACCCAAACCCGCGATTCCATTTGTTTCAGGATGTCAGCTGCCCGGTTTAAGCCTTGCGGCCCTAAAATCAGGCTGTTATTGAATTGAATCTGCAGGTCATTAAAATCGACCTTCTCTTGATTGATTATTCTTTCGATTCGGTTTTGTGCAGCCGCGATTTTTGCCCAAGTTTTTTTATCCGCGATTTGACGTTTTCCCGATTGATTGATTTTTTCAGAAAGATAACGAATCTCTTCCGCTTGTTCTTCTGTCAACTTGCCGGACTCACCGATATCGCCGGAAAGGAAGTCATCTATTTCTTCCAATAAAGCCCGGTCGGCTTGTTGGCGGCTGATAATCATCTTCTGGAATTGTGCGGCTTCCAATGTGTAGAAGAAATCCAACGATTTGGTAATCGCTTCTTCCGCATCCTGATAATTTCCGTCGGCAAACGCATCTTTGGCATTCCGAAGATAAAATTCGGATTGCGAAATGCGATAAAGTTGTTCGAGCCGATCCGCCGCTTGTTGAATTTGCGGATTTTTACGGTCTTCGACGGTTATGTTTTTCGCAATATAATCGACCCCGGCCGTATACGCTTTATCGTTTTGAAAATTGTGCAACGAGTTCAGAATGAAATTTACCCGTTGACCTTCGATATATTTATTATTGAAATCGACCCTGAATTGACTGACTGCTTCAAAAAGATTGGCATCGCCGGAATCTTCCGCGAATTTTTCCGCTTTTGCCAGATAATGGGGAATATTGGATTGATTGTTGTCGGATTTGGCACAGAAAAACCAAAATTCTGCCAAAAATTTCTTTACCGGCTTTAATTCGATACTTTCACTGTTCTCGAACGATTCAGCGGTTTTCAGGCTTTCAATGGTGATTAAACCATGGTCCATCGCTGCTTTCAGCGATTCAAAATCCGTTCTTTTTGACTCGATCAGTTGAAGCTGTCGGATCCCGGATTCTTTTCGTTCGATTAAGCTTTGCGGTTCTTTAACCGCATTTTGAGAATAGACGGATTCGATTTCCCGAAAGATGTCTTCATATTCCCGAACCGAATCTCTGTCGCTTGAAATAGGATTAAGCGCATTTTGTAAAATTTCATCCGCTTTTTTCAGCAAATTTTCGACTTGGTTGTTTGCATCTTCCAGTTGATTGATACTTGTTTGGCGATTCCGTAAGGTCCTCTTTTCATCCGTATCCAAATTGAGGGAATTAAGCTGATCCAGTTTCTCTTTTGCCGCGGCCGGATCGCCTTTGTTGATTGCACGATCGATTTCCGCGAGTCCTTTTTCGAATACATAACTTTTAACGGAATCATATCGTTTATGTAATTCATCACGGAATTGAGCGAGTCCGGGAGTATGAGAGTCTCGGGCAAAATAATCGTCAATCTGATTAACCCAGGACAGTAATTTATTCAACGTGATATTGTCATCCGCGTTATATTCGTCACGAATGATTCGGTATTTCTCGGCGATTTCATTTCGAACGGATAAAGCATCGGCATATCGTTCTTCCAACGAAAGGATTTTATCCAACGTCTCGGTCGGAAGACTGACTTCGCCGAGATAATCGCCCTCGTCATATTCGGCGGCCGGTTTTCCGGTTTCCTTTGCCAAACGGATATTAATTTCGGCGGAGCTTAATTCTCCCGCATCCAGTGCCTTTTCCGCCAGCCGGCAATAGGAATTTGCCCGTTTTGCCACTTCATCATGAATATCGGTTTGAATCTTTTGATTCTTTTCCCGTAATTCATTGATCCGAGAATTGATCTGAATTGCCCGCTCGCTGTCGGGAGGTTCCTGTTGCAGTTCGCTTGTAAGCAGAATCATTAACCGGGCATTGTTGTTGTATAGTACCCGCAGATTCTTACTTTCGGCATCTTCAAGGGAACGGATGGATTGCTCAAGACGGAGCGTTTCGGCCGGGATTCCGTCAGGGCGCAATCGGTTTTTCCAACTTTCTCCTTCCGCCCGCGTAATCATTTTAAGTAAATCTTCCCGATCGTGATCCGCATCGAAAAGCGCAATCCCGTATGACTCCAAACCGAGTGAAGAATATTCATTAATCAGGGACATTGCCTTCTGATAAGAAGCGATGCCTCCTTTTTCTCGGAGTGCGCTGACTTCGGTTTGAAGATAAAGCCCACGCTCGAGCTTTTCCTGCAATTCGGAAGTTTTCAATATTTTTTCACGCAGCTCGGGAACCCGATCCCAATCCGGATATATCTGTTTGGCGGTTTCAAGCGCTTCGGCAGCTTTGGCGCTGTTGAATTCGATGACGATGGCATTATAAGCTTCGTCAACTCTTTCGAATGCCTGCTTCCGCGCAATAACGTCCCGGACGGTGTTCAATTTGGCGAGTAATGATTCATATCCCGGATAGGTAATGCGAATATCTTCCGGAATTTGATCGACGGCATATTGGGCGGCGTCCGGGTCTTCTTCAACAATGGATTCAGCTTCATGGAAATTGTCCAGATATCCCTGGTAGCGTTCATTCAATCCCCGCAATTCGAAGATATCTTTAACGGACAGTTCCGACTGATTTGCTTCGAGTAAATCAGTCGCTTCCTCTAACTTCCAGTTGAGGATCAATTGCATAATTTGGGTTGAGAGGATATTTTCCGCCATTCTTCGCTTTTACAGGTGCATTAGGATGTTATTTGATCGATGTCTCGATTTTTTCACGGGGAATCCAAACGGAAATAGTCCCGTTACAGAATGACTCCGCCGTAGCACCGCAGTTTGTGGCAGGCGCGGTCAAAACAATTTCGGTCTGCGATATAAAAACAGGCGGTGTACCGGACGGGGTTTCCGAATATTGACGAATGTTTGTTTGGCGTGCCACATTTTGCATGGTGCTGGCGGATATTTGGCTCTTTCCGATATTAAATGGGATTTCGAGATTGACCATTTTATCCGTATATCCGATCAGTTTTCCGGGAACATTTTGAACATAGTTGATGACCACTCCCAGTTTTTTCTCTGGAGTCATTAATTCATCCCCATAAAGATCGACATTCCCGTCAAGATTAAACACAACATCCTTACCGATTAAAGATTTCAAATGTAAATCGGCCGGGCTTAACAATGCATCTTCCGTCAACTGAGCGGCGGGAACAGCCTCGGTATCGGTAATCAAAGGAGCGACTGCGATCGGCATTTCTGTAGGCGTGATCGCTATGGTGGCAGTGGGCAGCGGCGGTTGAGTCGGAATCGGTGTCGCTTGTTCGGCGGCGATATAGGTCTTTTGGAAGTTGGACAAATTCGCTTCCAATCGGGCAACATTTCGATCCAAATTGAAATTTTTTATCAAGACCACTGTCAATAAAGTGACAGATAAGACGATGACGACAACCAATAACACCAGGTTCAATGTTGTCAGCCGTTGTAAATCTTTTGAGGCTTTACGGGATTCGTTTGCCAGATTTTTTGTCCGTGCCAGCTCATCCTGAATATCGTAAAGTTGCATATTCTTTTGGCGAAAGCTTGAGATTTTTTGATGAACATAAGGGATATTATTTTGGTTTCGTAAATATTTCCCGGTTTCGATATTACCACTGGCTGTCGACAGATCATTCAGTAGGGAATTAATCAAGGCCAGTGCTTTTTTATCTTCGCCTTCATCTTGTTGACGACTCATTTCTGTACGTAATCGCTCATAAAATGCCGGGTATTCAATGTAATGCAAATCGATTATTTCTTTGGCAGCTTCAAAATCGCCGTTCTCGATCAAAGCTTTGAATTGCTCCATATTTTCGGTATCCAATTTTTTCCGGAGAGCTTTGATTCTCGGCAGCAGATCACGGACCGGCAGTTTTTGGTTCAATTCGATGGAAGCACTGCTCGCTCTCGCCAGATCATTTTGTAGATTGAACATATGACTGCGGATGAATTCGCCGATTTGAATCGGATTGTTTTTAACGATTACCCTTATGTCGGCAACGGCTTGCGGCAAAACAGCAGACCAGTCCAGGCTGTTTAATTGATCGTCGGGTACCACAAATCGGTCGGGGCCGACTTTATTGATCCAATCTTCCGTCTCATCTAACATTTTTAAGAAGACAGGTTCCAACTCTTTTTCGACCAATAACGAATCTTCCCCTTTTGTTCCCGACAACAATTCATTCAAATCGGCAAAAAAGCCGATATTTCTTAATTCGGAAAAACTGTTCGCTCGGGAAAAAACGTCCAATAATGGTTGAGTTCGTTTCTTGATCTCGGTTGTATGATCTTCGAGATTTTCCATTTTAGAATTCTCCGTCTCTTCGGACAAAGAATCCGGTTTTATGACTTTGTTGTTTTGAGAAGAGACCGGGACAGAATTTTCTGAAATATGCCGTGCTTGCTTGCGATAGGCATCGGCAAGGAACGGATCGACTACGCGTAAATTGGAGGTTGTAAAAGCAGCCTGGAACATCTCAGGTGAAATCTGACCGCTTTCCGATTGAGCAAGGAAATCCCAAACATAGATTACATCTTGAATCTGCTTGAGATGATCTTGAAGAATCGGAATCAGTTCGGGACAACTTTTTGTTCGGGAAATTTTTTCGGATATCAGCTTCGCCAATTTTTGGAATTCGCTGTTTAATGCGGTTGTTTGGTCATTTAAGACAAATCGGATGCAGACATCAAAACCTTGCTGAGGAATGAGATCGACTTTGCCATACCAAAATTGAACGGTTCGAATGACCGGCAACAGCCAACCTTTATAAGAAGCAAGCGAAATGAGGCGCGGATCCATTGCCTTTCTGAAATCTTTGTCCATGAAGGATTCGGGATCTTTTTGGATAAAGTTTTCCGCTTCTTTTTTAAGTGATTCATAAGAAAGAACGGTTGTTTTTGTCTCGGTCATGAGAGAATCCACGGCTTCATTCAACGCCCGTAAAATATCATCCCAAATTTCAACGCACTTGTTTTGGACGCGTACTTCGGTCAGATTTCCGGCCAACATATCACCGATCAGCAGCGCATATTTTTGGTTCAGAGGAGGATTATCGGTATTGAAGGAAAGTTGTCCCAACAAACGAATCAGGATCGGATTATTTTCTTTTTGGATCGGATATTCATATTTTCCTTGATTGATTACCTCCAGCATTTTTCGACCGTAAATCAATTCGGGAAGAAAAAGGCAAAACTTACGAATATCATCCAGTAACAGAAAGCTCGAAGCATTCTGACGGGAGTTCCCCCAATCGATCAAGGTGACGGAAATTTTATCTTCCGTTTTCGACCAAAACAAATGTTCCAACGGTTTGATATCGACGTAGGCAATTTTATTCTTTGCGCAAGTCCGAAGGATTTTCGCAAAATCGAGAGCGATTGCTACCCGATCTTTCAATGAATCCGGCAATTGTTTTTCGCAGGGGATTCCTTTTCCGGCGGTTTGAAGTTGTACAGTGAAGCGGTTACGATCCAACATTCGCATAAATTCGACGTTGAACTTATCGATGTCGTCTGTCAGAACGTCGGGGACCGGCATATAGTTCAAACGTTTTGCGGCGTCCGGTTCGGACAATATTTCATTTTTGAATAATAAATTTACTTTGGTTAATGTTGAAATTTCATCCTTCGAGCCTTCAGCGATTTCGGAAACTTTTAAAAAGTATTTTTCTTCGGTTTCCTGATTCGAAAACTCGAATGCGGAAGTAAACCCACCTGAATTTTTCACACCGGTATAAACAAGCGGGATGACTTTATCCCGTACGCGAACCGAATTCACTTCCGTTATGATTTTTTCTAAGTTATCTTGTTTCATCGTATTCTCCTGACCGAACGGCTCACGCAGGTCAGCGCTATTTTCCGAGTCCGGTTGATTTATCAGCGGTGCGGTTGCGAAATCTTTCAGGAATAAAGAGGCTCCCGGTCCGCAAGAAATTGAAAGGTTTGCTCCTCCGTATCCAGAATCAGTGCGGT
>JALHEL010000087.1 GCA_022837205.1 Leptolinea sp. | reverse complement strand
TCCCTGATAATTGACCAGCACCCACGGAGTCAGTTTGGGAGAAGTTGTCAAACAAAAAGCACCGTCCCTTTTTCCCCGGCGATCTGCACTGTCAATATGGTCTTCGTCAAGCACACGCATTGCCATGGCTGCGAATTCCGGATCAAAGTCGGTAAAAGCGCTTTGTACAATCGAAAGGCCTTCTTCAAACGGGATCAATCTCTCCTCTTTTTGAAGCGGTGCATAAATGTCGTATCGAGTGAAAGTTTTAAGCGAAAGCATTTCCTTTTTCAATGCGAAATAGTGTTGAAATACCGGCTTATTTTTTATACAGGTATCTAAGAGTAAATCGACAACCTGATCGGGAATGTCATTTTCGATGTTTCGAACCGATATCGGAGAAGGATATTTTCTGATTTTAACATTTTCAAAATACCAGTCCCGAGCGATACTTTGATAAATCTGCCCCAATATATTGCCGTCTCCCCCGAAAACGCGATAAAGTTCCCGGTATGCCTGCTTTCGAATTTCCGGATTTTCATTTCTGACGTACTGCATCAATCCGCTCCGTGAAACTTTTTTGCTTTTTCCGTCAATTTTCAATGTGAACTGATAACGATTTGTCAGCGATTCATATATGGTGTTCAAAGCATTCTTTCCGGAAATATCTTTAATGTTGATAATTTGTTCCGCAAATTCAGGAAGGGTAAATTTTTTCGTATTCCGCAATTGTTTCAGATAATATTGATAATCAGGAAACTCTTTGATCAATCTTTGAGCCTCATCATCGGATATGGATTTCCACCATAATGAGAAGAAGATAATTTTATTGTGTGCTTCGGTTATAATCGCTTCGGTTTGTCCCACCAAGCTCATCGCTTCGCTGTTTTGAGTGTCGGCAGAAAACAAAAGCTCCGCATAAGAAAGCAATCGGGAAGCGATTTCATGAAACTTTTCCAGCTTCTGCAATATGGTGCCGAAATCCGAAACCGACATTTCCGGAGAAAGCATTTCGCGATAATTTTGGATTTCATCGGTTAAATGGCCTAACTCATTCATCGCAGCTTGGTATTCTTCACTATTTGTGCCGGAATAAAGATCTTCTAAACTCCATGATTTTTGATAGTACTTTTTTCCCTGATTCATTTTTCCTCCGCTTATCCCATTCATTATAAATGAATCCATATAAAAGATTTTAAAATTCCATTTTCCCGAAAACGAAAGGAACGTTTAGCTTTCTAAAAGGATCAAATAGGAAAAAAATTGTTTTAAATAAGCGATAAAGAAAATTACATCGATTTTTCGGATTAAATTCAAAAGTGAAAAAGGAAAACCAAATCGTTGACATTGGTACCCGTCGAACCGGTTTTGATTAATCCTCCCGTTTGTTCAAAATAGTGGTAAGAATCATTATTATCAAGAAACAGATCGGGATCCAACCCTTTTTTCAAGCCTTCCAAAAAGGTTTCGCCGGTAACAATCGCACCGGCGGCATCGGTCGGTCCGTCTTCACCATCGGTTGCAAGCGTAACGAGAGCGATATTCGGAATCCCCGCCAAATCTTTGACAGCCGCCAAAGCGGTCTCCAAGTTTCTTCCGCCCAACCCTTTTCCTTTGATTGTAACGGTTGTTTCACCTCCGCCGACCAGAAGAGAAGGTTTAAAGGTAACCGGTTTCCTTAATTCGGCTGCCAAAAAACGACCGGCTTCCCGAGCTTCACCTATGATGGGTTTCGGAATTACCGAGACATTCAATCCCAGCGATTTTCCTTTTTCAACGATGGCACTGACGGCGGTGGAATTATCGCCGATCAAGTAATTCGAGATATTTTTCAGGATCGGAGAATCATCTTTCAGGGTTTCGGGAATGTCACCGCCGGCTCCGATCAGAATTCGTTCATAGATCGCAGCCGGTATTTTTTCCGAGAGATGATATTTTTGAATGATTTCAAGACAATCTCGATAGGTGGTTGAATCCGGGACTGTCGGCCCGGATGCGACGGCTTCCAAGGAATTCCCGATCACATCGGAAAGAATCAAAGTTACGATCCGTGCCGGTGCTGCCGCTATTGCTAATTTTCCCCCTTTTATTCGGTCGATATGTTTTCGGATGGCGTTGATTTCCTGGATATTGGCTCCGTTTTCCAAAAGCAGCTTGGTCAGGTCTGCAATATCCTTTAACGATATACCGTTCTCGGGCAGAGTCAGTAATGCGGACCCTCCGCCGGAGATCAAGCATATGATCAGATCTCGATTCCCGGCATCTTTCACCAGATTTAAGATCCTTTGTGCACTTTCAAGGCTGTTTTGATCCGGGATCGGATGTCCTCCCACCAGACAGGTATATTTATCAGGCAATCGAATTTCCGAATTCTTCTTTTTTGATACGATAATTCCCCCGGTAATGAATCGGCCGATTAAATCATCCGTCGCTTTTGCCATTTTCAGTGAGGCTTTTCCGAAAGCGATCAAATAAATATGTTCAAATTCGGATAAGTCAAACGGTTGGTTTTGGATCTTAAGGATTGAATTCTTCAAATCCAAAGCATTTTTTACAACATTCTCGGGGTCCACAGCGGTTAAGGCGGCTCGAATCAATTCATCGATCAACTTGAATTGGGACTCATCAAGCATTTATGATTCCGCGATTTCTTCAGGCAATTTGAAAGTCCCGTCTGCTTGATGCGGGAACGGCAGAACCCTTCGAATGAGTTCTACGGGTAATTCTCCGTAATAATGCGGGAAAAGACCCTCACGGTGATCTGCGGGCCTTTCAAATCGAATTTGATCGGTAAGTTGCTCATCGACTTCCAATAAAACTAAATCATCCTGACCCCGATAGAAGGAATTAGCCGTCTCAAGGATTTGTCTGATTGAAGAGAAATGAATAAATCCTTCTTTCCCCAGACTGTCCGGGGAATATTTTCCCCGAATTTTGACTGATTCATATGAGGTTTGAGTGCAAATATGATATACCAATGAATTATCTCCGTTTCATGAAAGGGTTCTCTATAATCAAAATTATAATCAGAAAGCGGAGGACTTTATCATGGACAGAGAACGGATCGAAAAGGAACTTTCAACACTGGATGGGGAATATACTTTCTACTATTCGGATCAAGAAAATCATCCGATAGCTGTTTCCAATCGGGATGAATCTCACAGATTTCTAACAGCATCGGTTATCAAAGTGCCGTTATTATTTGCTTGGTATGTTTCGGAAAAGGAGGGATTTGTTTCTTCGGATGAAATTTGTGACTCTTCTTCGGAACCAATCGTCAAAGGGGCGGGTTTTTATTATTTATTCCGCCAGAAAGCATTACCATATCATGATTTATTGCTGATGATGATTGCAACTTCAGATAATTACTGTACGAATTTGATCATTAATAGATTAGGTTTTGAAAGGGTTAATCACATCTTTTCGGAGACTTTTCACTTTCAGGATACCCATCTGGGAAGGAAAATGATGTCAAAACCCGATTCGGCACGGGGTTATGACAATTGGACGACAACTGCGGATATGATTTACTGTTACGATCTGTTCCACTCTTTCCCGGTTGAAGCAAAGAAGAATATATCTGAAATGTTATCGGTTTGCCAGGCGGATAAACTTTTCACCCGCAATCTCAAAGGTGATTCGGTAGACTTTTATCATAAATCCGGCGGTTTGCATAATGTGATCAACGAATGGGGATTTACCGATCGCTGTCGGATTTTTTTGCTTTGCAATAATTATTCGGACTATCAGAAAGTCTACGATGTTTTCGGAAATCTCGGTAAATGGCTGCTTGATTCATAAAAAGTAACCAGTTACATAATATTCCGATCAACAAAAAAAAGACAATTATTTTGATCCGAATCAAATGATTTAAATGTATCGTACGGCAGCCGCAAAAGTTCCTTTTAAAGCCGGAGCGATTAAGGCATCATCGATATAAACGCCGTTTTGTGATCTGGATGAATGAATGACAGTCCATCCTCCCAAGCTGATGGATGCATGGGTGATGGATTTCTTACCGTTTTCTTCTTCTCCGTAAAGAACAACATCCCCGGGTAAAAACGGAGGCTCAACACATTTTTCGGGAATAAGCTGCATATGTGCATCTCTGCGAAGCCGGATGTTGCATAATCGATAAGACCATTGAACCAATCCGGAACAATCGATCCCGCACGCCGAAGTACCGCCCCATAAATAGGGAACACCGATCAGACTTTTCGCATTTTCACAAACCCGATTTCGAATTTTATCCTGATCGGTCGGCAGATCCGAAATGGGAATCAGAGAAGTCTTCTTCACCCATCCGTTGTGATCCGCCCGGATGAATGCCATATCTCCTTTTTCATCGAATATAACCGTCTCGGTTCCGCCAAGCACTCGCGTCACCAACTCTTCCCGATTCGGATTGTTGTAAGCCAATGCCACCGGTTCGCTGACAATATGGGTCGGTTCCGACCATGGTATTTCGCCGAGGTATTTTTTATAAGTGTAACTGATATACCCGTCTGACATATTGCGCCCTAAAACCCATTCTCCTTCGTCAGCCAGAACAGCAACGGGGTCTCCGTAAAGCATCTGATTGGTGAGTTCCGATAGAAAAGATTTTTCACGATGCATATCGGTGAGATTCTTGCTCACGCGTAAAATCGTCGTTTTTTCATTCAGTAATACTTTTATCCCTTTGTAATCGACCTTCCAATCCGGAATCTTGTTCTCCAACTCATTTTTAAGAAAATCAAGATCTTTTTGCTCGAGTATTTTACCGGTCAGTTTTAATTCATTTGATGAAATGATTTCGGGTTGAATGTCAAAAACGGTCAGCATCGGTTCATTAAAAAAATTCTTCTTAACGTCAGCAAGGATAGTTTCTATTTTTTGAAATGTCATATTTTCCCCTACCTTTCGGAGTTTTTAAGTTTCAATCCCAATCCGGGTCCGGCCGGCGGGATCAGTGTTGCGTCTTCGGTGTAAGTAAGTCCGCTGAACGGGTCGTTGGAAATCAGCAACGGAGTGTCCAGATCGATCCAATCAGCCAACCCGATCAAAGAAGCCATCGCACCGACACCGATGGAAGTTTCGACCATACAGCCGAGCATGATTTTCATTCCGTATGAACGGGCCTTCCGAATCATCTCAACAGCGGGGGCAATACCTCCGCATTTCATCAGTTTAATATTGATTCCCCGAACTCCGACATCATGCAATTTCTCAATGTCATTGATTGTTTGCAAGGATTCATCTGCGACAATCGGAATCGGCGTTTCTGTTTGAACATGCCCCATCCCGAGGATATCAAATTTCGCAGTGGGTTGTTCGATCAGCTCGATATTATATTTTTCAAGACGTTTTACTAATTTGACGGCATCGTCCGTCTTCCAACCGGCATTGGCATCTAACCTTAATTTTGCATCCGGACGTACGGTCCGAATTGCCGCTATCCGTGCTTCATCCAAATCTTCTTGGCCGGGTGAACCGAGCTTAATCTTGATCAACGGGTACCGATTGATTTCGAGAGCCATTTGTGCCATGTTTTCCGGTGTATCGATACTGATTGTATAAGAGGTGGTCATCGGATGGGGGGCCGGAAGATCATAAAGTTCATAAATAGCTTTTCCGGTTTTTTTGCCGATCCGGTCGTGAAAAGCGATATCCAAAGCCGCGATGGCAGGTGCGGGTGCATCGTCGCCGATCCATGGATGAATTGCATTAATTGTTTCCGGAAAAGGATCTTCCCGCAATGCACAACGATCCCAGAAATCAGTCATGTCTTTAAAATCAATGCCGTAATAAAAAGGGATTGTCCCTTCTCCCCACCCGGAATCTTCTTCGAGTCGGATCCAATAAGCGGTCCGTGTATCGGAACTTCCGTAAGAAACAGTAAAAGGAGATTTTAAATTAAGTATTAATTCAATCCAAGTGAGTCTTTTTGGCATGGCAATCCTTTTATGAATCGGATGATAGCTCGATTCTAACAGTATTATTTCTGTTTGACTGCAAATGATAGAAAAATATATATGAAACCGGAAAAAAGGGGAGCTATTCCGGTTCGCCGAATCGGATCCGAAGATACGATTCATAACGTTCCCGGCTTATTTTGCCTTCTTTTACCGCTTCATGAACCGCACAACCAACTTCCGAAGGGCTGTGTGTGCAATCTCCGTATAGACATTTTGAAACCAATGGACTGATTTCGGGAAAGTAACCGTCCAATTCTTCCGGTTGAATATCCCAAAGTGCAAGCGTCTTGAGTCCCGGTAGATCCGCGACAAACCCACCCTCTTTTAAGGGGAACATTTCCCGCACGACCGTTGTATGCTTTCCTTTCCGATTGTAATTACTGATTTCATTGACTTTCAAGTTCAAGCGGGGATCGATTCGATTAATCAAACTGGACTTACCGACGCCGGAGGGGCCGACCAAACCGGTAACTTTTCCCTGTAATCGTTCTTTTAGATCCGCGATTCCTATATCGGAAGCCGTCGAGGTATATAAAACATCATAGCCGATATCCGAATAGATGGAGAATACAGATTTCGCCTGATCCATACCTGATAAATCAACTTTATTTGCCACAATTAACGGCGGTATGCCTTGTTTTTCACAGATCACCAAGAAACGGTCCAACATTCTCAAACGCGGCTCAGGCTGTGTAACGGCAAATACCAAAAGAATTTGATCCAGATTGCTGATTAAAACTTGTCTATATTCCGATTTGATACCGGAAATCATTCGAATTAGTTCGTTTTTTCGCGGCAGGATACATTCGATAACACCTGTCCCATCTTGAAGCTGCGTAAACTCGATTAAATCACCGACGGCAACCAAATCTGTTTGACGGAAGTTTTCCTTTAATTTACCGCGTATTTTACAAGTCACGATCCTCTCATCGGTCATGACGGTATAAAATCCGGATTGATAACGAATCACGCGTCCTTGCAGAGTCATTCGCGGGTCGATTTAAGGGGTAACC
>JALHEL010000086.1 GCA_022837205.1 Leptolinea sp. | reverse complement strand
GGATCAAAATGCCGGAAGCCAGTTTCTTTATAGATACTAACCGCTATTATTCACATTGGGAGGAGAAGGCACGCATCGGTAAAGAAGCGGCTAAACTCGTCAAGGATAACGATGTGATCGCTATCAACTCCGGAACGACCGTCATGGCATTGATCAACAATTTATGGGAGCTGGATCGATTGACGGTGGTCACTCAGGACTATGAACTGGCGGGGGTCATCAGCCAGAAGAAGGAATTTACCGCAATTGTTTCCGGAGGGAAAATTCAAAAGGGCATCACCGGTGTTGCGGGAAAAGATGGGATCAATATATTCGAATCATTCCTGTTCGACATATGCTTTTTAGGTGTCTCTTCGTTGAGTCTCGAGGATGGCTTGATGATGTCGAAATTTTCGCATGCGGAAAATGCGCGCGTAATCATCAGCCGCTCCAGGAAAGTGGTTATCCTGGCGGATTCTTCGAAATTCCAGCGGCGTTCAGGCACAGTGGCGGCCCCTTTCGAGAGGGCGGATGTTTTGATCACCGATGCCGGTATTCGAAAAAAACCGGATCTTTTGAAAAGTATCGAACAGATCAGGACAATCGATATGCGGATTGTTTAGCTAAACAATCAACATTAAATCAATATTAAGATAAAACACGATTGAATCTTGTTATTTATTTATCAAAACGATTTCATTTTTATAATTATTCTTGATTCTTTCCCCATTAAATATTATTCTCTTGAAAAAGAAATGGCATCAACAAAAGTTTCGAAAAGACGACTAAATATTTTGACTTTCCTCAACGAGTATCTCGAGGCGAGTATTGAGCAAATCAGCGATGTTTTCAATATCAGCCAAATCACTGCTCGCAGAGATCTCGATCAATTATGTGATGAAGGACTCGCCTGGAAAGTGAACCGGGGATTGTATACCACCGATAAATTCCATGGACAAAGTTATGCACCCTATATCACAGTCGAGGAAAATGAGAGAGAAATTGTATCCCTGGCTTTGAATGCAATCAAAAACCGATCAATTATTTACCTGAGCAAGGATCGTTTGATCAGTTTGTTGTCAATTGAGGTCATCAAGAATCGCAATGATTTGACGGTCATCACTCCTTCCATCACGGTCGCTTCGAATTTCAGGAATCAGGATCATCATGATGTTTATCTATTGGGAGGCGCTATTGATCCGATAAACCAAATTGTCACCGGTAATTTCGCTGAAAAAATGTTGGAAGACTTTGTCATCGATTATGTGTTTTTTGAATGCAAAGCCTTGGATTGGGAAAATGGTTTCTTGTTGGATAACACTGCAGAAGTTTCATTTCTCGATATCGCCTATGAACGATGTCAGAATTTTTCTCTCCTGGCAACATCGACAACCCTGGCTACCGAGGGATCTGGCGTTGTTTTAAGTTTCAAGAAAGTATCAAAAATATTCACAGATCCGTTGATCGATCCAAAGACAAAAGAAAAATTTGCAGCCATGTCTATTGAAACCATACACAGTTTGGAGATGGATCCTGTATGAAAACTTATTTAACCGATTATGGACAGTTGTCTGTCTATAAAAATAAAGCTGTCTTTAGTATTCCCTGGCGATCGAAACTGGTTGGTTACTTCCTCATTATCGGAATCAGCATTCCCCTGGGAATCATGTTTTTTTCACATTTTACATCGTCCGATTTCCTGCGCTTCTTCAAGGATGGTTGGTTTTTTATCATTCCTGTTTCGTATGTCATTGCAAGATATAGCGGCGGATTTAGGGATTCGCTGGAAATAAATAAAAAGCAGAAAAAGATTCGAGCTGCGCGTCACTTTTTATTCATTCCCTACAGGATCCAATGTTACCGCTTTGACCAATTGAAGGCGATTCAACATTATGACGTTGAATATGAACAAAAAAGATCCCTCAGCTATTTTCAATCGGTGGCCAAGTTTACCTTCCAGGACAAGAATTCAATCAGTGCAGCCAGCATAACGAACTCCGATTTGGAAAAATCGAGATTCAGTATCAATGCAATCATCATCGTACTAAAGGATTTTACGGGATGCAGGACGGTTAGTTTTGACGGAATCAAAAAAGTAAAGGATGCGTCGAAGAGTCCTGATACGGAGAAAGAATATAAAGGGATTTGAACATGAAAAAAATCAGAGTATTTGCCGCTTGTCAGTTAGGGGCATCGATTTCTTTTTTTGCGGAAAAATTGATCGAAGCCGCCAAAGAGTACGATGTCGATCTGGAGGTCAAGGACCGAAATATCGATGAGGCTCACGGTACCGATTTTGCCAATTCCGGTTGTGACGTAATATTGATCGCGCCACAGGTACGTTTTCATGGGCGCAGAATTCGGCAACAGGTTGATGGAAAAATCCCGGTGGTCGATATCGATGGACTGACTTTCGCAACGATGGATGGAAAATGGGGATTTGAGACGTTGATCCTCCCTTATATAAAAGACAAACTAAAAGAAAGTGACTGAGAATACCCAAAATGTTGAATGCGTTACCCTCTGAAATGTTAGCGATGGATCGAGATCAGCTTTATGATGCGATCCTGCAGAGCGAAGGTAGAACCCTGGCTGTCACCGTGTTGCCGGTCAGCCCCAACCTTGTTGATTTTGTCTCGAATGCCGAAGTGGCAGCGGCTTTTGGTGCCGACATGGTTATTCTGGATAATTTTAACCCCGACTCTCCCTCCATTACTGGATTACCCTCTAAAAGCCTTGAGGAAGATGAAGAATGGCGCGAAATCCAGGTCCAAAAAGGATTTGGATATTCCATAAAGGAAATTCGCGAATTGATCGGGCGCCCGGTTTCAAGTGTGATGGCTTTGACTGATATGGATGCTTCCCTTTTACATGGCCATATGAAAGCTACCCCCGAAAATGTACTCAAGATGGCAGCATCCGGAAGCAACATTATTTCGATCACCAATTGGCTAGACAATGACCTGGCTTACAAAAGACTTCAAGAAATCAAATCTGCTGTCGGCAATCAAGTGTTGATCGAATATTTCCGTTATAACCGTGCTTCAGGAAATAAACCGTATGACTGTTTACCAGAGGAGATATTTCCATCCAATGAGATTAAAAAATGCCTGGATGCAGGCGTGGATATCATTGGCGTTCCGGCGCCGGGAGCACTGCCCGGTTTGTCAGTTGAGGCAGTCAGGCAGCTTGTGGAGGTAATCCATAAGGGTGGCGGTCTAGCCGCGATTGGTATTTTCAATTCAATTGAAGGCATGGATGAAAACATCCAAAAGCTTGCCTATGAGTGCGAACTGACTGGTGCAGATATCCATGAGCTGGGTGCTTCCGGTTTCCGTCTTTCCATGATCGAACCCCAGGTGATCATGAATTATTCCATTGCTTTGCGCGGCGTTGGGCATACCTATCGTCGTATGTCAATGTCACTTTACAGGTAGAAAAGGATTAACAATAATGGCAAAGAGATTCCTTACTGCTTCTCCAAAAGAATTATTATCGATGACCTCTGCAGAATTGCTCAATGCAATTCGGATGAGCGAGGGACGCATATTGATCGTATCTTCGCGTGTGCGTTGTGCACCATTGATTGAAGGAACTACAAATGGAGAGGTATCAGCAGCCTTTGGCGCCGATATCATCCTTCTGGATACCTATGAACCACTCAATCCGTTCATTCCAGGGCTAAGGTCAAAGAATAAACAGGAAGATTCATCTTCCCGAGCGGTTCAAGTGGAAAAAGGCAAAGGTTATTCCATCAAGGAATACAGAGAATTTATCGGTCGGCCGGTGGGAATATTGTTGACGATTACATCCAAAGAAAATATCTCCGGCGCAGTAAAAGCATACGGGAATATTGTGGCTACCGAAGAGAATATCAGCAAAGCAGTTGAATCGGGTGTCGATTTGCTTTACCTGACCGGTTGGGCCGCAAGGGCTGAAAAGGAAGAGATCCTGAAAAAGGCCAGAAAGATCACGGAAGGACGCTGCATCTTGATGAGCGGCAATGTCCATGGGCCGGGGATTATTGGGCAAAGCGGCCATAAACCCGGTCCGGAAGTCCTTTTTCCTCGGGATGAATTGAAGATGATGATCGATAGCGGCGTTGACATTATTAATATGCCCACGCCCGGCACCTATCCCGGCTTTACCCTGGATCGTGTGGCTGCGATTATCGATCAAATCCATGCCGGCGGTGCGCTGGCTTCGACCGGAATTCACACTTCCCAAGAGGGAAGTGACGTGGAAACCATCCGGCGCATGGCATTGATGGCGAAGATGGCTGGAACGGACATGCATGAATTGGGTGATGGGGGTTTCAATGAATCGTTGATCAACCCTCAAAATATTATGGCTTATTCGATTGTCATCCGTGGTGTACGACATACCTATCGGAGAATGGCTATGTCCATTAAGAGGTGAAGTAAAGGAGGCATTATAAGAAAAATAGTGAAAACTTCTTTTTAGAAAAATATTTTTAGAGATTGGAGAGAGAAAAATGCAAAAATTCACTGAGTGGCTTGATGAAAAAGTGATGCCATTTGCTGCAGCCTTTGGTGCTCAACGGCATTTATCAGCAATTCGTCGGTCCTTCTTAAATGTGATCCCGTTAATTCTGTTGGGCTCGTTTTATACTTTACTGTCCTCGGTTTATTGGCTGGGAGAACGTTTGTCTGCCTATTCCGGATTTTTCACCCTGGCAAATAATGTCAGCTTCGGCCTGGCGGGCATTTACCTGACAGTCTGCATTACGTACTTGTTAGCCAAGTCGTATGAATTGGAGGAGATTCCACTTGTCTTGTTGGCGTTGGTCAACTTCATTACGACTTCAGCCAAGTTCATTACTGATGCAGATGGTATCAGCGGTATTCAATTCACCTATTTGGGCTCATACGGTATGTTTGGTGGAATTTTGGTCTCCATTATCACTGTTGAGTTATACCGCTTGCTCCGTAAGTGGGGCATCTATATCCGCGGACCCAAAGGTGTACCGCAGGGTGTGGTCAGCTTTATTGAAAACATAGTGCCTTATGTCATCGTTAATCTTCCATTTTTGGTGCTTGCTTATAATGGATGGCTTTTAACACAAAGAGTTGCACTGGCTTTGTCACCCCTGTTCCGCTCTGCGGATACTTATGGCGCTGTGCTGTTGGCAAATTTTGTCAGTTGTCTCTGCTGGTTCATGGGTGTGCACCCTTGGGCAATGATTGGACCTGTTTATTTCCCATTCCTTGTTGCCAATGGCATCGCCAACGCAGAAGCATATGCAGCAGGCAAACCGCTTCCGTATATCACCACTTTTGGATCCTATTTTGGTAATGCGGCTGGTGGTACCGGTAACCATTTCCCATTAGCCTTCTACGGATTGTTCTCGAAGTCGCAGACTATCAAGGCTGTAGCTAAAGCTGCCATTGTGACCACGTTCTTTAATATCAATGAGCCGACCATATTTGGGTATCCGGTTGCGCTGAATCCTGTTTATTTCATTCCGCAGGTGATCATCAGCCCAATCGTCCATTCACTTTACTACCTGGTAGTTTATTATGGGCTTGTTCCTCGCCCGGCTAACCCGTTCTTCAGCTTTGTACCGCCAGGTTTTTATGCATTCTTCAGCACCCCGCAGGCTCCATTCCAGGCATTGTTCTGGGGTCTCCTGGTGGGCCTGGTACCGGCTGCAATTTACTGGTATCCCTTCTTCAAGGTTCATGAGCGGCAATTGCTGCGCCAGGAAGCCGAAATGGCAAAGGCTAACTAAATCCTAATATTGTTATATAGTATAGAGGTGGAAGGGAAACCTTCCACCTTGAAAGATCTGATCATGACAAAAGAAATTGAGAAACTTGCACTGGAAATGATCGTCAATGCGGGGGAAGCACGATCGCTGGTTTTCGAAGCAATCCAGTTCGCTTCAGAAGGCGATATCCAGCAAGCCAAAGAAAAAATTCAAGAATCCTATAAAACAAGCGACGGGGCGCACAAACTTCAAATGGAATTGTTGACCATGGAAGCGAGGGGAGAAAGCCCGGGATCTTCTGTCCTATTGGTGCATGCACAGGATATTTTGATGGCTACCTGTACTGAAAGAGATTTAGCTCAATATATCATTGAGCTGTTTTCAAGGATCGATGCTCTGGAAAACAAAGATTAAGGGAAATAGGGCAACGGATTTCTAAAATTCTGTTCCTCCATCTCATTTGATAAACGCAAAATTTATTTATTGTTCCATTGTCATTGATCCTTCATCATGACTAGATTCATGAATAGTGTATAAATCCGTGTAAGGAGAAAAATGAAAGAAGAAAAAAATCCGGCAATCACGAAATTGATCGAGAAAGCAACAGAAAGGACATCCCATCCTTTTTTCTTCTATGAGAACGTAAAGTCCATTCCTGAGTGCATCAAGGAATGTCTTTCTGAGGACGGGTGGAGAAAAATTTCTGATATTGCCGCGGTTATCCATAAAAAGAATATTAAACGTATCTTTCTGGGCGGCTCGGGAACATCGTTAAATGCCTGCAATGTCATCGGCAAAGCTTTTTACCAGCAATTGGGTATTGCCTGTTTCGTCGATAATCCGTTTGAATCCATGTTGTATCCTCCCAGTGATTTTTCTTCGAACGATGTAATGATCCTGATCTCTCACTCAGGGAACACATTGGTCAATAGGCAGCTCGCCGAAAAAGCCAAAGAAAGCGGCGTGTTCATTCTGGCGATCACTGATAATCCGGATGCCTTGATCATTCCTTTGGCGGATGCCACATTGATCGGACCCGGCGGGAGAGAAATACCGATACCCAAATCGCGTTCATACGTCACGGCGATGGTGCTGGGCTTGATGCTGGTGGCGGCTATTTCCAAAATAGATGGGAAAGATGAATTGAAGCGCCAATTGGCGGACCTTCCGCGCCTGGCTCAGGCTGCCATCGACGCCAGCGAGCCAATTTCAGGCAAAGAATTTGCACTGAAATTGCTGGAGATGATTTGCATTCCTTCCATGAGTTTTGAAATGGAGGAATTTTGCCATGGTCCCGAATTGGCTTTGAACAGGAAAAGCGCTGCGATTTTCCTGTTAGCAGGCGAAGGAGGCCTAAAACGGGTCATGGATGGCGTAAATGCATCGAACCTGATCGGCACCAAAACAGCCATTATTACGAATAGCCCATCCATCCAATGGCCGGAAGCAACCAAGGTCGTTCGAATTCCTAATACGTCTGAAACGATTTCACCGGTATTGATGATTTTGCCTGCCCAGTTGTTTGCGTACTACACTGCGCTGAACCTGAAGATAAATCCGGATGTGGGTGGGGCAATTGACCCCAAAGTAAAAGAGGCAACCGGTTTAATACATCCCAAAGGAACCCACTAAGAGGATGAAATTGAGGGTTGGGCAGGAGACAAAATGGTTGATGGCTCGATTGATTCTTTCTTTATAAGGTTTTTCTCATAGCTCAATAACGATTGAGGGATGCAACCGAGAAAGCCAGTAAATGATCAGGGGCAGCATCATGCTACCCCTCTTTTTATTGAAGGTTCTCTGTTCCACAACGGTCTGACCGCGCTCCGATTGGATGCGCACGGTGGATGAGAAGAATGGATTGGCGCGCATGGCGATGGGGATCAGGATGCAGGCACCCAACCAGCCCCAGTTTCCTGAGACACAGAAGAGGATCAGAAACAATGCAACGCGAGAAAGATACTCGTGCAAGACGAGCTTTCGTCCGGCTTTGCTCAATTTAAGCCAGGTTCGAGAGATGATATTTTTATCTATGAAGCACTTCTTTCCAGTCTATGCATTCACTTCAAAAAGAGCGACGATGATATAAATTTACAAGAATTGTCAGTGTTCTTTGTCAAACACCATTTCTTCTTTCCCGGCTAGCTTATCCTGAATGCGAGCGATCACCAAATCAAGGTGCTTCTTTTTATGCACGAAATCCAAATCGTCTGTGCGGATCGTAAGGACCGGGCAAATGTCAAAGGTGTGCATCCAGTCGGTATAAAAGGATTCGAGAAGGGTCAAGTAATCGGCAGTGATACCGCTTTCCATATCGCGCCCCCGTTGGTGAATGCGTTCCATGAGAGCAGTCACCGGGCAGTGCAGATAAATGAGCAGGTCAGGGGCGGGGAGTTGAGCCACTACGAGGTTGAAAAGCTGCAGGTAGGTTTGATAATCGAGTTCGGTCAGGTTGCCCATGCGGTTGAGAGCACGGCAAAAGATGAACGCATCCTCATAGATACTGCGGTCGATGATGGCAGAGCGCGGATCGATTGCCATTTCCTGATGTTGCAAAGCGCGATGACCCAAAAAATATACCTGCAAGTGGAAGGACCAACTGCGCATATCTTTGTAGAAATTGGGCAGGTAGGGATTATTGACCACCGATTCATACGCGGTGCGCCAGCCCAGTTGTTCTCCAATGCGCTCAGTGAGCG
>JALHEL010000085.1 GCA_022837205.1 Leptolinea sp. | reverse complement strand
AGTTTCAATCCCTATCGGGTTTTCAAGTTCGTTGCAACGGCCTGGCATTGGAGCTCATCGCCCTGGATAGTTCGGTTTCAATCCCTATCGGGTTTTCAAGTTCGTTGCAACAGCCCTGCCTGTTGGCGGCTGACCAGGCTCTCGCCACGGTTTCAATCCCTATCGGGTTTTCAAGTTCGTTGCAACCGGCTGATTGGTATTCAAGCTATGATCCGGAAGAAAGGTTTCAATCCCTATCGGGTTTTCAAGTTCGTTGCAACTCCATGTCGCGGAGCGTGTATTGGCATATTATTTCAAGTTTCAATCCCTATCGGGTTTTCAAGTTCGTTGCAACCTTGGACAGCCGCATGTATCCGGCAGATTCCAGGGTGTTTCAATCCCTATCGGGTTTTCAAGTTCGTTGCAACGCTCGAGCACATGAAGGAAGAGCTCGCAAAGCTCAGGTTTCAATCCCTATCGGGTTTTCAAGTTCGTTGCAACTCTTTCTGAGATGGTTGACCATTTCTCAGAGAAAAAGTTTCAATCCCTATCGGGTTTTCAAGTTCGTTGCAACCGGAGCAGGATGCTTACAGGAACCCGCCCACGGCACCGTTTCAATCCCTATCGGGTTTTCAAGTTCGTTGCAACATAATATCGATCTCCGCGAATCAATAACAATGGGCAATGTTTCAATCCCTATCGGGTTTTCAAGTTCGTTGCAACAACAGCGACCGCCTGCTGATGGACGGTATTGAACCCGTTTCAATCCCTATCGGGTTTTCAAGTTCGTTGCAACTGATAGCTTGAGCAACCGAGACAAGCAATATACCTGGGTTTCAATCCCTATCGGGTTTTCAAGTTCGTTGCAACGCCGGGATAGCCTTCTCCGCCGCCCGCGCGTACTTAGAGTTTCAATCCCTATCGGGTTTTCAAGTTCGTTGCAACGTGCCGTGATGGCAGGCCCCATAATGATCGCCTACAAGGTTTCAATCCCTATCGGGTTTTCAAGTTCGTTGCAACTTCGGGAACTATCGGCGTGGGGCTGGTAAACTTCGCCAAGTTTCAATCCCTATCGGGTTTTCAAGTTCGTTGCAACAGATGGAGAAGATGAAGTATGAGACCAAACTGGAAAGGTTTCAATCCCTATCGGGTTTTCAAGTTCGTTGCAACTCGGTGACCGGCCTGGCGGTGAATGGATCGGCGGCATAGTTTCAATCCCTATCGGGTTTTCAAGTTCGTTGCAACGACATATGTGAAAACCTTCACAAAGATATTAACTGTGGTTTCAATCCCTATCGGGTTTTCAAGTTCGTTGCAACGTCGCCCTGATGCTTGTGCGGGGCAAGCGAGGCTTCGTTTCAATCCCTATCGGGTTTTCAAGTTCGTTGCAACACTATATCCTGGATGCTCTCGCGCTGCCCGGTCCGGGTTTCAATCCCTATCGGGTTTTCAAGTTCGTTGCAACCTTTCGGTTGAGGTGTCGGTGGCCCACTGTCATTCAGTTTCAATCCCTATCGGGTTTTCAAGTTCGTTGCAACCTTATCCTTACGAAGTCTGGCAGATGCTAGGAACTAGGTTTCAATCCCTATCGGGTTTTCAAGTTCGTTGCAACAATGGGAATACAAAGCGGGCCAGGCGATCATAACCAGTTTCAATCCCTATCGGGTTTTCAAGTTCGTTGCAACAGCGCAGTGAGCGGCTTTTCCGCCGCTCTTTACAAGGTTTCAATCCCTATCGGGTTTTCAAGTTCGTTGCAACCTAACCGTGCTCATGGACCAGCAGTCCAGGCAGATCAGTTTCAATCCCTATCGGGTTTTCAAGTTCGTTGCAACCAGTAGGTGCAATTCTTATGGCATTCGAAAGTTGGAGTTTCAATCCCTATCGGGTTTTCAAGTTCGTTGCAACGTGTGGCGAATGGTTCTCTTACACCGATCGCATGAGAGTTTCAATCCCTATCGGGTTTTCAAGTTCGTTGCAACATTATTGGAACCATATTGGAAGGTGCCAGATGACATGTTTCAATCCCTATCGGGTTTTCAAGTTCGTTGCAACTCACATACGCATCGCCAGTCGTAAGCAAGTTGTCAACGTTTCAATCCCTATCGGGTTTTCAAGTTCGTTGCAACGCAGATGCAGAGCATGTCTAGCTTCGGGGATCAAGGGTTTCAATCCCTATCGGGTTTTCAAGTTCGTTGCAACTTAACTGGGAACGGCGCGACGGTTTCAGAGGTTGAAGTTTCAATCCCTATCGGGTTTTCAAGTTCGTTGCAACGACAGGTCTTTCGTTCTCAGTGACTACCTTACAGGATGGTTTCAATCCCTATCGGGTTTTCAAGTTCGTTGCAACACCCTGGCACCCGGTGAGAAGGTCACAGTGACAAAAGTTTCAATCCCTATCGGGTTTTCAAGTTCGTTGCAACTTCTGTGAGTGCGGAGGCGTTATCAATCTCCGTCCAGTTTCAATCCCTATCGGGTTTTCAAGTTCGTTGCAACTTGGAACTGGTGGCATGGTCCGGATAGGAACTAAGCTGTTTCAATCCCTATCGGGTTTTCAAGTTCGTTGCAACGTCGGTTTTGGCATCAAACTCTGTGGGATCGAACAGTTTCAATCCCTATCGGGTTTTCAAGTTCGTTGCAACTGATTGTCATGGAAATGATAGAATCGAATTCTATGAGTTTCAATCCCTATCGGGTTTTCAAGTTCGTTGCAACGCCATGATGAAGCGTCCGGAAAATAGGCTTAGAGAGGTTTCAATCCCTATCGGGTTTTCAAGTTCGTTGCAACGCCTGAGATCGAACTGGATCCAGAACCAGAGCCAAAGTTTCAATCCCTATCGGGTTTTCAAGTTCGTTGCAACTCTTAACCCTTTTGCCTATCCATTCCTTCGGCACGTAGTTTCAATCCCTATCGGGTTTTCAAGTTCGTTGCAACTTGAAAATCCTGTTCATGGGCGGATCATATCGTTCAGTTTCAATCCCTATCGGGTTTTCAAGTTCGTTGCAACATTTTGGCTTTCGTCGGTTCACTCCGGGTATTGATCGGTTTCAATCCCTATCGGGTTTTCAAGTTCGTTGCAACCTGAGCTACGGTCTTGCCGGATACCTCAAGAAGATCCTGTTTCAATCCCTATCGGGTTTTCAAGTTCGTTGCAACGTATCGAAATCAAGAGATTGTTGTTCTTCACCTTCCCAGTTTCAATCCCTATCGGGTTTTCAAGTTCGTTGCAACACCATCAACGGCACCTGCCTGATAGGTGATCTGGCTGTTTCAATCCCTATCGGGTTTTCAAGTTCGTTGCAACGCATATGTTATGTAGGCCTGCCCGAGAACACCGATAAAGTTTCAATCCCTATCGGGTTTTCAAGTTCGTTGCAACGACTAACTGGAAGATCGAAGTCGGCCAGGTCGAAGAGTTTCAATCCCTATCGGGTTTTCAAGTTCGTTGCAACCCAGTTTGTCGTGACGACAAGCGAAAAACCTAATGGTTTCAATCCCTATCGGGTTTTCAAGTTCGTTGCAACGCAACCCTCAAGATCCCGGACAGGATTAACATCACTGTTTCAATCCCTATCGGGTTTTCAAGTTCGTTGCAACATTGAGGATCCAATATTTTTCGACCGGGAAGAGGCGGTTTCAATCCCTATCGGGTTTTCAAGTTCGTTGCAACTTGGCGGGATCTTCTTCTTTCGTGCAAATAAATCCTAGTTTCAATCCCTATCGGGTTTTCAAGTTCGTTGCAACCCACGCCTCTTCTGATCGACTCCGGCCCATACGGTCCAGTTTCAATCCCTATCGGGTTTTCAAGTTCGTTGCAACATGATGGTAGGATCGCCGTCGGTCATGGCGATGGTGGTTTCAATCCCTATCGGGTTTTCAAGTTCGTTGCAACGTCTCGTACTCCTCTGGCACGAACTCGATCAGATAAGTTTCAATCCCTATCGGGTTTTCAAGTTCGTTGCAACGGCATCACCCTCTGGTGCGTGAATGATGTTGTCATGGTTTCAATCCCTATCGGGTTTTCAAGTTCGTTGCAACTAAATGGAGTATACGATAACGTAGAATATACATCAAAGTTTCAATCCCTATCGGGTTTTCAAGTTCGTTGCAACCTGGGATGTTGCTGGTAAAGTGAAGCCCATGTATACGGTTTCAATCCCTATCGGGTTTTCAAGTTCGTTGCAACGCTTTATACTCCTTGGTAATTAGGTCTAGTAATGTTCGTTTCAATCCCTATCGGGTTTTCAAGTTCGTTGCAACATGGAGAGGTCGGTGTCCTCGAGAATAGCGGGTTTGTTTCAATCCCTATCGGGTTTTCAAGTTCGTTGCAACATGACACTGTCAAGAGCACAATCGCATGGCTTGACGAGTTTCAATCCCTATCGGGTTTTCAAGTTCGTTGCAACATTGAGGTCTTTCCACCGTGTGTGCTTCATATACTTGAGTTTCAATCCCTATCGGGTTTTCAAGTTCGTTGCAACTTCTTCTTGTGTTTTAGTGACCATCCGGACACACCAGTTTCAATCCCTATCGGGTTTTCAAGTTCGTTGCAACCTTGGATTAGAGGAGATACGTCGTTGGGATTATTTAGGTTTCAATCCCTATCGGGTTTTCAAGTTCGTTGCAACGTCTGTCTTGGATTGGGCACGTTACCGAAGCTCTACGTTTCAATCCCTATCGGGTTTTCAAGTTCGTTGCAACGATCACATACGCATCGCCAGTCGTAAGCAAGTTGTCAACGTTTCAATCCCTATCGGGTTTTCAAGTTCGTTGCAACGGAAGAGGGCACCGAGACGGAATACGTCTATGATGCCGTTTCAATCCCTATCGGGTTTTCAAGTTCGTTGCAACCAGGCGACAATGGTTGGTTCACTTCCTTCTTTGTTGGGTTTCAATCCCTATCGGGTTTTCAAGTTCGTTGCAACGCAAGGGATCATCTGGTAACGCCGCTCAATTTCGCGTTGTTTCAATCCCTATCGGGTTTTCAAGTTCGTTGCAACATCACATTGCAGATGCAATAAACATCTTCGAGATAAACGGTTTCAATCCCTATCGGGTTTTCAAGTTCGTTGCAACAGACCCCTGAGTCAGTGCCTCCAGCCGCCTAACCCTGTTTCAATCCCTATCGGGTTTTCAAGTTCGTTGCAACGCCGGGAGGAAAGGAGAAACCTATGATCAGATCATTGTTTCAATCCCTATCGGGTTTTCAAGTTCGTTGCAACCCGTACATAAGTCACCTCTTTTTAACAAGTACTACTAGGTTTCAATCCCTATCGGGTTTTCAAGTTCGTTGCAACCCGCAGTTGGATTGCCGGACATAATAGTAACCATCAGTTTCAATCCCTATCGGGTTTTCAAGTTCGTTGCAACTGCCAAACGATAGTTTTGCTGGCGGAAAATCAATCAAGTTTCAATCCCTATCGGGTTTTCAAGTTCGTTGCAACTTGGAAAAGTTCTGAAAAAGCTGTTGCCTTGGTACCGTTTCAATCCCTATCGGGTTTTCAAGTTCGTTGCAACTGTTAAGCCTTGTATTATGCCAATAACTTCTTTTAGGTTTCAATCCCTATCGGGTTTTCAAGTTCGTTGCAACGCTTATTATCGCATAACTGACGAAGACCATAATCATAGTTTCAATCCCTATCGGGTTTTCAAGTTCGTTGCAACCTCATAACAAACGCATTAGACCACGCCACTGATTGGGTTTCAATCCCTATCGGGTTTTCAAGTTCGTTGCAACATATACGGTAAAGAATTATCCTAAAATTGATGGCATAGTTTCAATCCCTATCGGGTTTTCAAGTTCGTTGCAACTTCATATCCAGTAATCGAGATACTGCCGTATTCACGATGTTTCAATCCCTATCGGGTTTTCAAGTTCGTTGCAACCTGATGTTTCACTTCCCAGAATGGACGTTGTATATGTAGTTTCAATCCCTATCGGGTTTTCAAGTTCGTTGCAACATACAATTAGTCCGGAAGCAAATTTTTCAAATAAAGTTTCAATCCCTATCGGGTTTTCAAGTTCGTTGCAACGAAGGAATTTGAATCATGGAGAAATTGGGACGAACTAGGTTTCAATCCCTATCGGGTTTTCAAGTTCGTTGCAACGCAAATAACAATGCCGAGAAGTTTTTCATTGATTTGTTTCAATCCCTATCGGGTTTTCAAGTTCGTTGCAACTCGATTATGGCTTTTATTCTAGTATCTAGGTCTAGCGAGTTTCAATCCCTATCGGGTTTTCAAGTTCGTTGCAACCATGCTATATCTACACAGGTTCTAGCGGAGAAAATGGTTTCAATCCCTATCGGGTTTTCAAGTTCGTTGCAACCGTGGCGAGACTGTTTCATGAACTCGATCGTCGAGGCGTTTCAATCCCTATCGGGTTTTCAAGTTCGTTGCAACGCTGCTATGAATTTGCATTCATACTCCTGGGCCACGGTTTCAATCCCTATCGGGTTTTCAAGTTCGTTGCAACCTGTCGCTGGGTTCTCTTTCGACAGAGTCAAATGGAGTTTCAATCCCTATCGGGTTTTCAAGTTCGTTGCAACGTTAGTATCATTCGAACGCCGGATCCCGCAGCTGTGGGTTTCAATCCCTATCGGGTTTTCAAGTTCGTTGCAACTGTAAGCTCTGCAGACATTGGAAAGGAAGTCGTCTAGTTTCAATCCCTATCGGGTTTTCAAGTTCGTTGCAACGGCTTACGATGTGATCAGCGCAACTATCGAGAAATCGTTTCAATCCCTATCGGGTTTTCAAGTTCGTTGCAACATGGCGGCTTCGGCAGTATTGCTGACGTTTGCGCCAGTTTCAATCCCTATCGGGTTTTCAAGTTCGTTGCAACTTCAATTATGGCTTTTATTCTAGTATCTAGGTCTAGCGAGTTTCAATCCCTATCGGGTTTTCAAGTTCGTTGCAACATCGCATCACATAGGCTCTTTGACTTAACGATTTTAGGTTTCAATCCCTATCGGGTTTTCAAGTTCGTTG
>JALHEL010000529.1 GCA_022837205.1 Leptolinea sp. | reverse complement strand
CAAAAACATCGGCCGGATGCTTATTTTGAGAAGGGGGAAAAGCGAATTTTTATTTCGCCGGGAGCCGTGGACATGGCCGGCGTCGTGATAACGCCACTGCTGGATAATTATAACCGTCTGGATTATAATGCTGTCCGTGAAATTTACCGTGACGTATCGCTCTCTGAAAACACAACGGACGCGGTCATTAGAAAATTATAAAAAGAAGGTTGCGAATGTTTTTTGCCGAAGAAGCGATTGTGGACAGCGCGATGAGTTTTTCCGAAGCGATTGAAGGGACAACCGCTCCCGACGAAATCATTCTTTCATTGTCGCTTGTGGATGTGTTTTATTATTCTTTTGACGGGAGAAAGCATCAGGGACAGATGCTCATCAGCAAAGAATTGGAAGACGATGCTTATGACATCTTCAACGTCATCGAAAAAATTTTCTTCCCGGTAGACAAGGTGATTCCCATAACGGCCTATCAATGGAATGATTACCGGTCCATGGCGGACAACAATACGTCCTCTTTCAATTTCCGGGTGATTGAAGGAACCACTAAATTATCCATGCATTCTCTGGGTAAGGCTCTGGATATCAACCCGGTGCAGAATCCGGTGATTTATCCCAACGGCGTGGTGGCGCCGGAAGGAGCGAAATACCAGCCGGATGAAAGGGGAACCTTTTCAGCGGATCACCCGATTGTTCGGGAATTTTTAAAGCGCGGCTGGCACTGGGGTGGGAATTTTAATCAGCCGAAAGACTATCATCACTTCGAAAAACCATGATGCCGACGTCAAATCAAAATACTATCAGCTCCGTTCTGATGTCTTCTTTGACTTGAAATCGATCTAGAATACTGATCGGGCGACAATAATGCCGGTGAATTTTTTGTTGGATGTCAGATAAGCCAACAGCGTTTTTTTGGAAATCACCACTTTACCTTCCTGACGGGAAGCATGAAGCAGACGTAAACTGTTTCCTTGCCACAGAGCAAAACCGACATGCGCCACATCAAGCCCTTGCTGATTTGAGGCAAAGGCGATCACATCGCCGCTTTGGATTTTTTTTATCCGCGTTCCGAGCTTCTCTTTATTCATTACAGGAAAAGCCTTCCGGGAAAGCATCTTTTCGATATCGATTATTTTGGCCAGTTGTACTTTGTTTTTCAGAGCCGGATATAATTCGGGATGCGTGCTCATGAAATCGATTTTTTTACGGTGCGGGGTTGCTTGCAGATG
>JALHEL010000528.1 GCA_022837205.1 Leptolinea sp. | reverse complement strand
TGACAGTTTTCTGGCATTGATGCTCATAATATCAATTATCGAACCCAATATCAACCAAAATAAAGGATGATTTGATATTATCTTACTGCGGGATGTGGGGTTTTTCGTTTTGGCATAGATTCCTTTCGTCATGCTCTTTATTGATTAAAACCAATATCTATCGAGCTATTTAGAGGAGCTAAACACATACATTTTTTTTATCCGCTCGGATGGGTTCACTCCACATCATCGCCATGAACATATTGGATAAGGTTAGCCTTACTTAGTGACTAATTTTTTAAATTCTGCATAAGGTATTTGATTAGGCAAATCTAGACTAATATGGAGGGATGCTCATTAGAGGACGGCTTATTCTCTGTTTGATGATATTGGGTGTATTATGTGCACCTGCATTCGGGCAGACAACAGCAATTGATTGGAACGACAAAGGCAATGCTCTCGTGGATCAGGGCAAATACGATGAGGCCATTAGAGCTTATGACAGGGCAATAGAGATCAACCCGCAATTAGCAGAACCCTGGTTCAACAAAGGCGTTGCTCTTTATCTTCAAGGCAAATACGATGAAGCAATTCAAGCATATGATAGAGTTATCGAGATTGATCCGCAATTAGCAGAACCCTGGAGCGGCAAAGGCAGTGTTCTCAGAGACCTAGGCAAATACGATAAAGCTATTCAAGCTTATGACAGAGCGATAGAGATAAATTCGCAAGATGTATTAGCCTGGAACAACAAAGGCCTTGCTCTTTACCATCAAGGTAAATACTCTGAAGCTATTCAAGCTTTCGATAAAGTAATCGAGATCAATCCGCAATTGGCAGAACCCTGGAGCGGCAAAGGCAATGTTCTCGTGGACCAGGGCAAATACGATGAGGCCATTAAAGCTTATGACAGGGCAATAGAGATCAATCCGCAATTAGCAGAGGTCTGGAACAACAAAGGCCTTGCTCTTTACCATCAAGGTAAATACTCTGAAGCTATTCAAGCCTATGACAGGGCAATAGAGATCAATCCGCAATTAGCAGAAGCCTGGTTCAACAAAAGCAATGCTCTCGTGGACCAGGGCAAATACGATAAGGCCATTAAAGCTGCTGACAAGGCAATCGAGATCAATTCGCAATATGCAGAGGCCTGGTTCAACAAGGGCCTTGCTCTTTACCATCAAGGCAAATACTCTGAAGCTATTCAAGCTTATGACAGAGCAATAGAGATCAATCCGCAATTG
>JALHEL010000527.1 GCA_022837205.1 Leptolinea sp. | reverse complement strand
GTTGGCGATCGGTTTGGGAATGTCCGGCTTGTTCCTTTCGGTCGTCTCAGCCCGGAAAATTCATTATGGTGGTTGGATCTTACGCTTGATTTTATCCGGAAGCGTTATTTCTGCGCTTTTCGGAGCTGGATTATCTCTGTTGAAGGTTCTCGCCGATTCGCGAAATCAACTGCATGCAATCGAATTTTGGCTGATGGGAAGTTTGGGCTTCACGATATGGCAGGGGCTTCCCTTGGTGATTGTTATTACGTGTGTCTGTCTTTTCATTCTGTGGAAATACCGGTGGCGGATAAATCTTTTGGCTTTAGATTCGGAAGTGGCATCCTCTTTGGGAGTTCGAATAAGGTTGGAACAGATGCTCCTGATGACCGCTGCCGTGTTTGCAGTTTCGGCGGCAACCTCGTTAAGCGGAATTATCGGATGGGTTGGGTTGATCGTCCCTCATCTTTCTCGAAGGTTATTCGGTTCTGACACTCAATATTCTCTTCCCGGAAGTATGTTAATCGGAGCTATTCTGATCTTAGCCTGTGATAACGGAGCACGAATATTAAGCCCCTCGGAGATCCCTTTGGGGATCATAACTTCTTTTGTCGGCGTAATTATTTTTATTTTGTTGATGGGAGGAAAAAAGAAATGAGCCCGAAAGAGACGGTACTTGAGTTACGGGATATTCAATTTTCGTATGATAAATCCGATTCATTTTCACTTTCCTCGATCAATATCAAAATGCATTCGGGACAAATCGTCGTTATTTTAGGTCCTAACGGTTCCGGGAAGACGACCATCCTGAAAATTGCGAACGGAAGATTGCAGCCGGACAGCGGCGGGGTCTACCTGGAAGGAAAGCCGTTACAAAGCTTCAGCAGACGGGAAATCGGCCAACGAATCGGTTTTGTCCCGCAAGCCGAAAAGATATCCTTTGAATATACCAATTTGGAATATGTCACAATGGGGAGAACCCCTTGGCTGAATCCTTTAGAGAGACCTTCCGAAAAGGATATCGAGATTTCGCGGAAGGCGATCCGGGAAGTTGGGATGGGAAAATTTATGGATTTGCCGGTCACAAAACTTAGCGGTGGACAGTCCCAATTAATCTTATTAGCCAGAGCACTCGCACAAGAGACCGAGATCCTCTTATTGGATGAAGCGACTTCACAATTGGACCTGGCGAATAAGCGCCATTTTTTGGATATCGTTCGGAATCTCGCCGCTGCCGGAAAGACG
>JALHEL010000526.1 GCA_022837205.1 Leptolinea sp. | reverse complement strand
AAAAGAATTTTGATCGATTATTTTTCCTCAACCTTCTCCTTTCCTATAGCAGAAGGTTGAGTTTGTATTTATAATGAAAAGGATGATTAATACATATCCCGATTATGGGAGGTATACTGTATGCTGGATTTTTTGAGAAAGGAAGGAATCCGTTCCGATCTGATCTCTCAAATTGAGCTTTTTCGAGAAAAATATCCGGTAAGTCCCGAAAAAAAATATCGAATTCCCCAACCAAAATATTATTATTATGGAAATGATATCTGGGAGGAGGCAATTACAGCCCTTCTCTGCGGTGAAAATCTTTTATTAGTCGGGCCCAAAGCCACCGGCAAAAACGTTTTTGCGGAGAATCTTGCGGCAGCTTTCGGCAGACCCAGCTGGGATGTTTCGTTCCATATTAATACAGATTCCTCTTCTCTGATCGGAATTGATACGTTGGAAGAGGGCAGAGTGCTGCTGCGACACGGGCCGATTTATGAATGTGCGCGTTGGGGCGGATTCGGAATTCTGGATGAAATCAATATGGCGAAGAACGAAGCCATGGCAGTGCTCCATGCAAGTTTGGATTTTCGCCGGATCATCGATGTGCCGGGGTATGATAAATTTATTTTGGCGGACTCGACCCGCTTTATCGCGACCATGAACTACGGTTATGCCGGGACACGGGAACTGAACGAAGCGCTGACATCTCGATTCATGGTGATTGAAATGCCGGTTATCTCTCAAAAGAATCTGAAACGGTTATTGCTGCGTGAATTTCCGACCATTAACGAGAAATATATTGAACAGTTCTCCGGATTATTTCAGGATCTGCAAAAAAAGAGTGAGAACTCCGAGATTTCGACGAAGCCTGTGGATCTGCGCGGTTTATTGGCTGCAATTCATTTAATGGATAGGGGATTGGAAGCCGATAAAGCTTTACAAATGGGAATCACCAATAAAACCTTTGATGATTTCGAACGAAAACTTGTTGAGGATGTGATCCGGCTCAGAATCCCTGCCGGTTTAGAAAGGGATGCGATTTTTAAGGATTGATGATAAAAACGGAATTACAGGAAAATCGAAGAGCAGCCAATATTATTTGGAATGCGGCGTTTGATTACTCTTTTCGCCCCGAATTCAAATATTTCGATCAAAATGGGAAAGCCGAATTATATGGGAATTATATTATCGGAGGGGCTCATTATTATTATGATTTTCCGCTGCTTGAGGAGTTCTTCGAAAAG
>JALHEL010000525.1:410-1645 GCA_022837205.1 Leptolinea sp. | reverse complement strand
TACTCATAAGTAACCGGGCGGCCATATCGAATGATTTCATTCCTATTTGCAGAGTTGATATCTATGCGCAGCAAACATGGATTGAATCGGCAAAACCGGACAAATTGAATGCCCCGGTCGGGCTATGCCGGCGGTTTGATAAATCGTCCGATAGGCTCACCGGCGATTTCCCCGTCTTCGGCAACGGTTTTTCCTCGCAGAATTGTTTTCTCTACCCGCCCTTTTCCGTTCATCCCGTGATACGGCGAATGTTTTACCCGGGAATGCAATTTTTCCTGATCGATGGTATATTCCCGTTCGAGATCAACCAACAGGATATCGGCATCCGCTCCGATCCGAATAGCCCCTTTGTGCGGGTATAAGCCAAAGGTCTTCGCCGGATTTTCCGACATTAATCGGACAATATCGTTGATTCGCAGCCAACCCCTGTTGACCGCCGTCAGCATCAGCGCTCCCATTGTTTCGATATTGGTCACACCGGCCGGAGAGGTCCAAACATCGAGCAGCTTCTCTTCATAGGTATGAGGGGCATGATCGGAACTGACGGCGGAGATAGTGCCGTCGCGAATCCCTTCCCAAAGCAGATCCTGATCATGCTGCGTCCGCACCAAAGGATAAGATTTCATCAGCGAACCGCAACGATTAAAATCTTCGTCGCTTAAAAACAGGTAATGCGGGCAAGCTTCGGCCGAAACGGGCAGATGTTCTCGTCCGGCTTGGCGGATTAAATCTACGTTTTCCCCGTTCGAGAGGTGCATGATGCGGATTTTCGTCCCGAGTTCTCGTGCAAAGCGGATCGCGGTGGCAATGACCATTTTTTCGGAAACCGGCGGACGGGAATTGAGCAGTGCCGCATAATCATCGGCGCCCGTGGCTCTTATCTCTTCGATCAGGGTATTGATCAGATAGAAATTTTCGGCGTGAATTCCCAATGTCTTTCCGGTTCGGGCGACTTGCCTGAAAATCCGATAGATTTCTCCGTCGTTCATTGGAGGTACAACATTTTGCATGCCTTTTTCATAGTTATAAATCAACTGATAATTCCGGCTGTCAACCGCATATCCCCAAAATAATTTAAATCCGATTACACCGGCTTCGGAAAGCGGAAAGATTTGATCAAGGTTTAAATCTCCGAGACAGAGGCCCCATATCCCAAAATCCGTGTGCGCCTTGGGAGTAATACACTCGATCAGATCATTCAGATTTTCCACACAATATACAGCCGGATTACAGTT
>JALHEL010000525.1:0-392 GCA_022837205.1 Leptolinea sp. | reverse complement strand
ATTACAGTTAGGCATCTCAAAAATAGTGGTTACGCCGCCGATCGCACCCCCCATGGACGAATGGAAAAAATCCTCTTTATAGTGGGGTCCCAATCTGCCGTCCCGCGAATGGACATGTTCATCGATGAAACCGGGTAGGACGTATTTCCCCGTCGCATCGCTGATTTCAACCGCCGTGCCGGGGAGCTCTTCTTGCGTGACAGCGGCAATTTTCCCATCTTTCACATAAATGTTTGCCGGATAACATGTGTCCGGAGTAACAACGGTGCCGTTTTGAATGATATGATCCCAAATCATCGCCACTCCTTAAAAAGAGTGTGCAGCTTTTCGGATTCCGGCTGCATACTCTTTTCGTCTCAAATGTTGCATTAGGGGGGAAGGCCGGATCTGTT
>JALHEL010000524.1 GCA_022837205.1 Leptolinea sp. | reverse complement strand
AAAAGGTGTGGCTGATGCGGCAAAAATCAGCGGTAAACCGATTGTGGCAAATTTTTTACCGAATCAGGTAGTTAAAGAGAGCGTTGCTTATTTAAAAGACCAAGGCATCCCCAATTATGTCAGCGGAGAACGAGCGGTTCAATCGCTCGCAAAAATGGAACAATATTCTTCAATGATCCGTGACATTCGGGAAGATATGGGTTTTACCGAAACATGGGAGTCTTTGAAAAAACGAATTGGATCCGAAACCTATAAACTACCCGGAGATCGGCAAATCCTTGAACCGGAAGCAATGGCTTGGTTGAGAGATAACCAAATTCCCACGCCAAAATTCGGTGTCGCCTTTTCTCCTGATGAGGCTGCGAAAGTATGTGAAGACGTCGGTTTTCCATGTGTCATGAAAGTTGTTTCACCGCAAATATTGCACAAATCGGAAATGGGCGGTGTAATTATCGGCATTCGTGACGCAGAATCGGCAAAACAAGCCTTTGAAACAATAAAAAGACGCGCCGAAGGAAAAGATTTTCAAGGTGTTATTATCTATCCGCAAATTTCTGGTGCTCAGGAAGTATTACTGGGATTGGTGGAAGATTCCCAATTCGGCCCCGTTGTGGCATTTGGTTTGGGAGGAATTTATACCGAGATTTTCCATGATATTGTTTTGAATATCGCTCCCGTAAATACCGCTCAAGCGACTCGTATGATTCAATCGATCAAGGGAATTAAGATTTTACAGGGCGCCAGAGGAGCAAAGCCATATGACTTGGATGCACTTGCCCGGACCATTTCTCGTTTTTCCGAATTGCCGTTCATTTATCCGGAAATTTCGGAAGCTGATCTAAATCCGGTGTTCTTGTTGCATGAAGGTTTGGTCGTCGGAGACGTACGAATTATTAAAAAGTGATTTTTTTATATTTTGTTGATGAAAAAGCTTGAGAGATTTCTCAAGCTTTTTTGTTCGTCTCAATCGTTTGCCGGATTTTTCAAATTATCTGCATACCAAATCAGATAATCCTCCAAATGTTCTTTCCAATATTCCGGATCATGCCCTCCCGGTTCAACAACAAGCGTATAAGGAGCTTTAACATCGGCTAATTGCTTGGAAAAAGCGAGTGCTCCCTTGAGATAAGGATCTTCAGTTCCGCTGTCGATTCGTATTTTCATTAAGGGGATCTTTCCTTCGGAATCGGCATAGATTCGATATATTACATAATCCGAGAAAACAGCTGCCGGTAAA
>JALHEL010000523.1 GCA_022837205.1 Leptolinea sp. | reverse complement strand
GGATAATCCAAACGGTCAACCGGAAGAATCTGACCGGTAATTCCGCCGGCCTGAACCGCTTTCACTTCCTTGAGAATGTTCTTGTTGCCGAAAAACGACAGAATATTCCGAATTTTCATGCCTGCCGGTACCTCGACCAAACAAGGATCGAGAGAATCTCCCTCTAAAGCCAACAAAAACGATCCTCCGGTTGATTTGGATCCGATTTCCGCAAAAGTCTTTCCTCCCCGCAAAAAGATCGCCGGGAAATAAGCCCAGGTTTTCACGTTATCACATAAGGTCGGTTTATTCCACAACCCCTTTTCTTCCGGTTCCGGCGGCCGGTTGACCGGCTCGGCTTTCCGACCCTCGATAAATCTCAGGACAGCCGTCTCTTCTCCGCCGGCCGCCGGTTCATCCGACCGAATCAACTCGACGTCGAAATCGAAGGAAGTGCCCAGAATATTTTTCCCCAACAATCCGTATATCCGAGCATCCCGAATAGCTTGTTCCGTTAATGAAACAGCTTTTTCGTTGGCGGAACGGATAAAAATATAACCTTTTTCGGCTCCGACCAAAAACGCCCCGATGATTAAACCTTCCAATACCTGATGAGGTGAACCCGCAAGCAATTTTCCATCCACATCCGCATCTTCCGGTTGACAATGTCCGATCGCAACCACATATTTTTCATCTTCGGATTGCTGCCGGCAGGTTTCCATTTTTTGCCAAAGCGGAGTCCCCAAACCGTAATGACTGCGCAGGTTCGATTCTCGGATTTCATTCAACGACTGATTTTCGGAGCTCTTCAGTACTTTGCTTAAAGCCTTATAACCGCCGGCCGAAAAATAGTCCGCCAACGAATCCGGTGCGACGTCATAAAAATGTTCCGTAAGAATTCTGGCTTGCTGTCGATTAAAGGGGATCTGATCTTCCAAGAGCATTCGATTCCCTGTAAGGGGATCGCTGAACAGCAAATCCGTCAAGACCCGGCCTTCCAATAATGTTTTTTGGATAATTCTTTCCGCGTCAGCCGAAGTAAAGTCGGTATAAAGGATTCCGCAAGGTTCCAACAACAGAGACACTCCGGGACATGCATAATAGGTCGCAGCGGCAATTTTTACCTTGATTTTCAGCCCTTTTTCATCTATGACATCCTGAAGAGCCGAAGCAAAAGCTTCCGCTTCTTCCGGGGCGGCATGATTGCCGTTCAATACGATGAGTTTTGGAGCAAAACGAATTTCCGCCGAATGAAGCA
>JALHEL010000522.1 GCA_022837205.1 Leptolinea sp. | reverse complement strand
CGAGCAGTTTTGATGCTAACACTGGTTGCACCAGCTGGGATGACTGCTTGACCAGCACTCTTGTTATTGAGATTGGCGGATTCACTAGCCCCTGCAGGTTGTTGTTCAACTTTTAATCCTCCAGTCAGAGACAAATCACCGCTCGCAGACATGGTAGCGATGGGAGTGCCAGATTCGTCAATAAATTCAAAATTACTCTGTTTGATTTCTTCGTTACCTTCCTCATTAGTGATTGCTTGGGCGAGTTGGACACGAATGCCCTCATTGGGGTTTTCAGCGCTAATCAGATTAGTCAGTAGAGTATCTTTGACCTTTAAATCTTCTTCGACTTCCATAGCACCAGCCACTTTTAGATCACCATTGACTGTTACCAGACCACTTTCGTCTAGAGTCATCAAATTAGCCATTAATGATAGTCGACCCCGACCAGCTGGTTGGATCGCCAAATCATTGCTAGTTTCACTCTGGTAGGCAATATAACCATTACCCATGGTTAAGCCATTACCAACCATTAACGTTTGGCCCACCGCCAAACCTTCTTTGATCAGGGCTGAACCATTGACTTCAAAGTAGCTATCGATGTAGGCGCTGTAGGCCATGATCGTGCTATTGAGAGTGTCCGTATCAGTATTATCAAGAGTGCCGTCGCTAGAGGAACTATTAAGATCAGTGCCCATATCGGTAGCGACTTGCTCAAGGTATTCTTCAGTAGTGCTGCTGTCGTTTGTCAGTGAAGCAAGCAAAGTGGAGTCGGCCAATTGTTGAGCGACAGCTGCCTCCAATCTTTCTTGAAGACCATTAATAATTTCGGCATCAATACTAGTAGTGTGAAGATTATCTGTACTAATATTTTGTGCATAAAGTTCGCCAGATACAGAAGCGGTTGCCATGTGGGCATCGTCAATTTTGGCTTGAGCAATATCTGCTTGATCAATATCTGCCTGGTCAAGCCGAGTACTGCCACTGGCTACCAAATCGCCAGCAAGTTCTAGATCACCAGCGACTTCCAGATTGCCATCAAGTTGAGCATTACCCTGATTATCAATGCTGGCTACCGTTTCTCCAGATTCGTTCTCAATAATCAGTTCGGATAACATAGCGGGCTGGGGTTCGGCAGTGGTTTCTAAAGTGTCCTCGGTGGGAGTGGAATCAATATGCAGCTCGTTATTATCTAGGGCTAATTGCACCACCGATTTGATATATTGATCAAGCGCTTGACCACCAACCTCAATTTGAT
>JALHEL010000521.1 GCA_022837205.1 Leptolinea sp. | reverse complement strand
AACGGGTAAATGTAACGGATTACGAACGCATCACCATCTTTTACGGTCAGGATATGAAAGAAGCCGATGTAAATCAGCTGGTCGCAAAAATAAAAGAGAAATATCCGGACCTTGAGGTGGAGTGCCATTACGGCGGTCAACCCTATTATTTTTATATTTTTTCGATCGAATAACACTACAAAAAAGAGAAACCAAAAAGGGGATTCGAAATGCAAACGTCGATTTATCGGATTTTTTCCGATAAATCGATGCAAAACATCGGAATGATGCTCTTTTTTTTATTGAAAATTCCAAAAAAATGACGGATCGAGAAATCGGCTCCGAAAAAAAATGGGTTAAAATAGGGACATGTTGTCTTCCACAGAAAAAATAAAGAAATTCATCAGTTTGGAAATTGAGCGAGGTTATGATAACCGCTCTGTTGTAGGGGGAATGGAAAAATTTCTCCCGATTTGGCGTCGGGAAGCCCCGACAGAAGGTGTATCCGAAGAAATTATTGAAAAAGTCAGTAAATTTTTGTCCGAATACAGTGATTTCGATAAAGAACGCCGGGAGCAATCGATTCGAAATTTGTTAAACGATTTGGGATCACCGGAACTGTTTGACCGGTATAAGCAACGTTATTCAAGAGCAGAAACAACCAATCGACAAAATCATTATTCCGGCGGGGAAAATCGCTCAAAAGAGGAATCCTCCGCGCCTGATTATCCGGAAGGATCGAAATATGATCATGAAAGTTCAAATTCTCTAAGATCGGAATCATCTGTCAAGCCTGAGAGAAAACCCGTTCGGATTCATGAGAATCATAATGAAGCCTCAACGATTGACAGCCCGGTGAAAATTATCCCCGGAATCGGGCCGCAGAATGCAAAAGCACTTGCCCGGCAAGGCGTCTATACAATCCGCGATTTACTGTACTATTTCCCGCGTCGATATGATGATTATTCGAAATTTAAAACCATCAACAAACTCCTTCCCGGGGAAAAAGTGACCATCGTCTGCGTGGTTTATTCCGTCGAAAATGTTGTTCGCGGAAGATATCAGATTACGGAAGCCGTTGTCGGGGACGGAACGGGGATGATTCGGGTCAGCTGGTTCAACCAGCCTTGGCTAATTCACCAAATTCAACCTGGTTCCTCTTATGTATTCTCGGGAAAAATCGATGTGTTTTTGGGAAGACCGGTGATGAACGGACCGGAATTTGAGCCGACCGAGCAGGAAAACCTGAATACGAACCG
>JALHEL010000084.1 GCA_022837205.1 Leptolinea sp. | reverse complement strand
AAAAATAATTAAATGCGAAATATTTTTACGATTTTATTGCGGTTTTTAGGGCTGTGGGTTTTCAATGCAATCTGTCTTTTAGCTTGTGAATGGGTTATTCCGGGTATTACGATCATCCCGTATCAGGGTGTCCCTTATGCGGTAACCGTGATGGAAGTCAGTCTGATTTTTTCCATAATGAACTTATTCGTACGACCGTTGATTTTATTGTTCACTTTACCGCTTAACGGACTGACATTCGGCTTATTTTCTCTGGTAGTTAATGCTTTGGTGCTGTTCCTTGCTTCAAAATTTACTCCTTTCTTTAAAATCGAATACCCTATTGCTGCTTTTCTATCCGGCTTTTTATTCGCCTTGGTAAACATCATTATCACATCTCTGATTCCGATTGACGAAGATTTTCTTTATTATGATATTTTGGTAAATCGTTTCAGAAAAAGCGGTGAAAAAATTAATAAGGACAAAAAGGGAATTATCGTCATCGAAATCGACGGACTGGCGTACCCTCGATTAATCAAAGCTATTGAAAAACGGAAAATGCCGTATTTGAAAGAATTGATTGATTCCGGAAAATTTACCATTTCCGAATTTGATTGCGGGATCCCTTCTCAGACTTCTTCCTGCCAAGCCGGTATTATGTATGGTGATAACCAAAATATCTGTGCCTATCGTTGGTATGACAAGGAACAGAAGAGAATTATTTCGTCCAGCAGCTTTCAAGATACAAATCAGATGGAACAGGAAATCCTGCGCCGCAAAAAGAACGGTCTTTTAGACGGAGGGATGAGCATCAATAACCTAATGTCCGGGAATGCGGATGTTTCCTTATTTACGGTCAGTGCAATCCAACCGAAAAACTCGGAAGAATTAAATAACCGTAACATTAATCTTTATTTTTTTTCTTTAAGACCGTATTTATTGACAAAATCTATCCTATTCGCCCTGGCAGATGCAGCCGTTGAAGTTATCCAATATGTCTGGGCATGTCTCAAAAGAAAAGAACCGAGACTTAATCGTTTGGTTCATTTTTATCCGCTCATCCGCGGATCAACAAACGTCCTTTTGAGAGATGCATCCACCGCATTAACCATCAATGAGGCGATGCGAGGAGGACCGGCAAGCTATACCACGTTTTATGGTTATGATGAAATCGCACATCATTCCGGTCCGGATAGTTTTGAAGCATATCATGCGCTGTCGGGAATTGATCATTCGATCAAAAAAATTCATCATACTGCCGAAGAAAACTCGGACAGAGATTATGAATTGTTCGTTATTTCCGATCACGGTCAATCTTTCGGAAAGACCTTTCGCCAGCGTTACGGATATAGTATCAGTGATTATATACGGAAATTAGCCGGTGAATGTGCCCGCTTGAAATCGGAATCGCAAGTAATCGGTATCGGGAACAGTGCAGCTGATAATGAATCCAGCATTCGTGCGGCGATTTATGATTTGACTGCTCAAAAGAAAACGCAACAGATCCCGATTCCCAAACAGACATTAAATAAACTTGATACTGTTCTTGAAGAAAATGCCGATGAAACACGAGCTAAAAAACGACCGGAAGACAATGATATCTGGATTCTTGCCAGCGGGAATTTAGCCAATGTCTATTTTTCATTTTCAAATCAAAAGGTCGATTATGCCGAAATAGAAAGCCATTATCCCAATTTATGCTATCGCCTCATTCAACACCCCGGAGTAGGTCTTATGGTCGTTCATCAAAATAAAACGGCGATTGCAATCGGGAAAAAAGGCAGCCGGAATTTATCCACCGGCGAAATATCGGGACAAGATCCGTTGGCAAATTATCAGCCCACCGAAATGCGTTCTCGCCAACTATCCTATTTGGCTGAGTTTCCAAACGGAGGAGATTTAATTCTTTTTTCCACCTTTTATCCCGACGGAACGGTTGCTGCCTTTGAGGAATTGATCGGTTCTCACGGAGGGATTGGCGGAGAGCAAAATACAGCGTTTATGTTTCATCCCATAAATGTTGAAGTACCTGAGAATATATTCAACTCAAAAGAAGTCTATGCCATCTTGAAGGGACGTCGTGAATTAGATGCAGAGATCGATAAATTTTCGGAAGAGAAAACGAAACAAAATAACGGGTCCGAAGATTGGAAATGGGATAAATTAATTGCCGGCATACGAGATACTTCAAAATGGACCAAATACATGCGGGAAGTAATTCTCTTTCAATCGTCAATTTATAAGAAAATCAGTAAAGATACGAGTCTAAATGGTCCGGCTGTGTTAATTATGATGATGTCGCTGTTATCAAATATGACCGTTGCCGGAATTCTTTTCCGATCCTTAAAAGGGCTGTATCTGGGGCTGATTATATGGTTAGTCTCATGGATTATTGTTATTGGAGCTTCCTATGGGGCAACGCTTGCGTTGAGGCAGAATATCATTTTTTCCGATTTTCTGCGCGGCATGATATTTTGTACCGTTTTTGATGTCCTTTTATTTGGCGCTTTGATCCCCGGCTACGAAAACTTCTGGATTGTTATTATTTTGGTTACCCGTCTCATCTCTGTCTCGCTTGCCATTAATGGTATTTGCAACATACAAGGGAAAAGATCTTTATTGATTGTGCCTGTTGTTTTGTTTATGCTGATCTTGTTAATGATTACGACTTATGTTATTTTAGAAAGCCTCGGATACATTCTCAAAATCGATCCCCTGATTGACTTTATCAACCATATCAACGAAATAGTGGGAATTTCATGACAACCGATATAAAAACTATTGAAAATACTATTTTTTCGAAGTCTTTTTATTCTTGGTCTGCAAGCGAGATAATGGGATTATCGCGAAAAATTATTAAAAATCAATCTGAAATTCTGGCAAATCATCCGGAACTCGTTCAAAAACGAATCGCAATTTGCGGAACATGTAATATTCGGTTTATATCTTCCGGGTTAATTCCGTTTTTAATGGCCGAAGGAATTTTCCCGCTTATTTTTGAAGGAAAATTCAACGGACTGAGCAGTGAAATCCTTTCTTCCGATTCGGACCTTTATGCTTTTGATCCGGATTATCTGATTGCAATCACTGATTATCGAGACATTCATGAATTCCCACCTTACCTCACTTCCATTGAAAAAGTAAGGGAGACGGCGAATCGGCGGATCAAAGAGTCGGTTCATTTCTGGGAATATTTTCATCAACGCTGCAGAAGCAAAGTCCTTTTGACCAATATTGCCATTCCCAACCGTCATATACTCGGCGGACTCGAAGCTAACCTCGTTTCCGGTCGAGATGTATTTTTAAGAATTTTAAATCTCACTTTTTTAGAAAAGAAACCGACATTTTTAACATTTCTTGATCAGGAAGCCCTTTCGGCGGATTTCGGGAAAGACCGATGGTTTGATGATTCCGAATGGTTTATCAGTAAACAACCGTTTGCATTGGAAGCAATACCGATTTTTTCATTAACAATCGCTAAACAGATCGCAGCCGATATCGGAAAAATTCGAAAGTGTCTCATCACGGATTTGGATAATACCCTTTGGGGCGGAATTCTTGGCGATGATGGTATCAACGGGATCAACCTTGATCCGAATGATCCGATCGGAGAATCCTTTCTTGATTTTCAAAAAACTCTGAAGCTGTATAAGGATAGGGGAATTTTATTGGCGGTTTGCAGCAAAAATGACCCTGTTATCGCCAAAGAAGTATTCCAAAAACACCCGAATTGTATTCTCAAAACAGAGGATTTTTCCGCATTCATCGCCAATTGGGAAGATAAGCCAATCAACATTCAAAAAATCGCATCGCAGCTGAACATCGGACTCGATTCACTCGTGTTTTTTGATGATAATCCTGCCGAACGAGATTTGGTAAAAAAAGTTTTGCCGATGGTGCAAGTCATCGATGTTCCGGAGGACCCGGCCGAATTCAGCATGGCATTAATTCGTTCCCATTGTTTTGATTGGGGACAATTAACGGTAGAGGATCTGAACCGTTCCGAAACTCTCCGAGCAGATCGAAAAAGGTCAGAGCTCGGTGCCATAGCACTCAATTACGAAGATTATTTGAAAGCCTTGGAAATGAGGATAAGCATTGCGAAAGCCCTGCCTTATGAGCTGAATCGTTTTACGCAATTGATTAATAAGACGAATCAATTCAACTTGCGAACGCGACGTTACAACGAATCTGAAATCACCGCCATGGCAACCGATCCGGATAAAGTTCTCCTGCGCGTGACGCTGCAAGATAAATTCAGCGATTACGGAATCATTTCGGCAATTATTTTGAATCTTGATCACTCACGGAAGAATATTCTTATCGATACGTGGGTAATGAGCTGCCGGGTTTTTAAACGCGGAATCGAAGATGAAGTGATGAACTATTTGATCGCTTTTGCAAAAGATAACGGTTTTCAAACAGTCGAAGGTGAATATGTCTGCAGTCCGCGAAACGGGTTGGTTGCCGATCTTTACCCCCGCTATGGTTTTAAAATGGTACAACAAAGTGACATATCGAAAAAATATATATTGGACATCAATGATTATGTTCCATGTGAAACATGGTTCAATTTTGAACTCAAAGGGAAAGAATCATGACCGATCTCGAAAAAATACAATGTATTATGCGCGATATTTTCGATGATGAGACGCTCGAAATTGATGAAAGTACGAGTGCGGAAGATATTGCCGAATGGGATTCTTTTTCAAATATTCAACTTATTGCGGCTGCGGAACAACATTTTGCCGTGAAATTCACGACACAGGAAGCAATTCATATTCGGACGGTCGGAGATATATTAAATCTGATCAGACAAAAAAAGCTCCCGGTTGATAAATTATAAAGATCGATTTATATCGCGAATAAGCGACTTTTTACCGTTAATCTTCATATGAATATTTCCGATCAGAAAATATAGTAACCGGTTACCCGATTGAAAGACACTCTTGATAAACTTTGATATATGCCATACCCATTTGCAAAATCGAAAAATGTTCGATAATTCTCTGCCTCGATTTGAATCGCAAAACATCCTGTTCTTCGGCGGATAAAAAGATCATTTTCCGAATCGCTTCGGCAAGCGCCGCCGGATTATTCTTAGGGACCAAAATACCGCAATCATCAAGAAGATATGGAGCATCTCCGACATCGGTCGTAACACACAGTAATCCGCTGCTCATCGCTTCTCCCAATGCCAAAGGAAAAGCTTCTCCGATCGATGACAATGTAAAAATATCCATAGCATTCAGTAACGCCGGTATATCATCCCGTTCACCTAAAAGGAGCATATGGGATTCCAATCCGGCATCGCAAATCCAATCGCGCAACTCCTTATTCTCCCAATTTAAGCCGGATCCGACCAGCAGAAAGCGAAAATGAATACCAGGCACCTTCTGCAGAAGTTCTTTCCAAGCTTGGATCAAGGTTAAATGGTCTTTTTGTGAATCAAAGCGGGAAATGTTTCCGATCAGAATATTGTCATCCGATATTCCCAATTCGCATCTTTTCTTTCTCCGCATTTCCGAGTTCGGTTTAAACCGATCCGTATCAAACCCGTTGGGAATGACCGTAATAATATCCCCTCGATACCCCATATCAATATGATTCTGCTTTCCACAGCGAGAACAGGAAATGATCCGGCGAGGAACCGATTGGGATAGATGTGCAAGCTGTGAAACAACCAACCGGGTCGAAAGTTTCACGTTCGGACTTAAAGTGGCATTATGCAGACCCCATATAACCGGAATTTGCAGCTTTCGACCGACAAGACTTGCATACAAGTCAGCATGATAAAGCCAAGAATGAATAAGATCGGGACGATCGTCTGCAGCTGTTTTTTTAAGACGCCGAAAAGCGCCGTAACTGGGAACAGCCGGTTTCATGTTGAGACAAGTCACACAAATGCCGTTTTCTTCAATAATTTTGGCAACCGGACCGGTACTTCTCAAACACACAACGGATTGTTCGATACCGCCGGATTTCAGAACCGGAATCACTTGTGCGAGCATTTTTTCCGCACCGCCGGTATTTAAGTCGGTTATAACGTGCAATACTTTAATCATTCTGATTTATATTGTAAAGGAAATTAACCGGCGAGCGGAATATCCGAATAAATTGGTTGGCATGGATAACTATTTTTTTACAAATGATCGACGAATCGCCCGATTTAAATTCATTTTCCTGATTTCATAACGAATTTTTCAACCCGATAACAAACGGAAGTCAATTTAAAAAGGTTTTATGGTTTCTTTGGGAACAGCCGGATTATTTGTTTTTTCTTCCATCAAAAGAATATTTTTAGATAATTTGTCAAATCCTTTCGACATGTTTTTCAGCAACTTGTCATCAAATCCATCAAAAAGTTGGTTGATAAATTCTTTGTCCGATTCCGCCTGTTGTTGTAGACTGTTTTTCCCTTCTTCCGTCAAGGCAACTCTGACAATTCTGCCATCCGTATCATCTTTGCTTAATACCAAATAATTTTGTTTCTCAAGGAGTAAAGCCATCTTTTTTATATTTTGTCGGGAACTTCCCAGTGCTTCCGACAATTCCGTAATCGTCATAGGAGCCGGATCATTTTTTGAAAGCACTTCCAGCAATTGGAATTGTTTAATCGTTATTCCGGTTTCCAGTCGATCACCTAATATTTGAATTTTATTGGAAAGCGTGAATATTTTAGACAATACGATTTTGCCGCGATTCGTTTTACCCATATGTCGCCTTCCTGCCAAAAGGGAACCTATTATCTTTATAAAACAAGTATACCTAATGAAGCGCCCCGTAACAATACATTAATTTTTTACGCCTCTTGCTTTTATTCCGTTTTTCATCTTCATGTGCAATTTCAAATAAGGTATAAGGTCCCACAAATCAAATAGATTGACCGGGCCTTCATAATCAAATCAACTCCATAAAAATCGATTCACCGGTTTATCCTGTTTTTACCGATTCCCACATAGATACCTCATTTTGTCATCGATCTTTAAATACGACACCCTTTCTTGACTACCCGTTGGCATTCATTTATCGGAACATTCAATTGTGTTAGAATTTTCCTTATGCGAGATCAAGAAAA